>CAZWUB010000225.1:0-4776 GCA_964637415.1 uncultured Rikenellaceae bacterium | reverse complement strand
ATGAAAAAGATTTTCTATTCCATTATTTTCTTAACTGTCCTGTCGTTTTATTCCTGCTCTGAATCAGGAGTATTAAGGGAAGCCTCTCCCGGATCGGTAAAAGTCTCCTCCGATCGCCTGACGAGGATCGATAAAATGATTCAGCAATATGTTGACAGCGGATGGATTGCCGGAGCATCAGCATTCATTGCCCGGGATTGTAAAATAGTATATGATAAAGCTTTCGGTGTAAGCGATCTCGAAGAAAAAACACCAATGAAATCAGATGATATTTTCAGGATCTGCTCCCAGACGAAAGCAATAGTAAGCATTGGCTTAATGATGTTGTATGAGGAAGGTAAATTCCTTCTTAACGACCCTGTATCGGAATATATCCCGGAATTTGCTGATCCAAAGGTCATTGATAAATATAATGAAAAAGATACCACATATACGACAATTCCCGCACGACGTGAAATAACAATAAGGGACCTTCTTACACATACCTCAGGTATCGAATATGCCGGGATCGGTTCGCCTATGATGAACGCTGTATATTCAAAAGGCGGAATCATGGGAGGATTTGGCAATGATAAGATAAAGATAGGTGATGACATAAAACTTCTCGGAAAGATGCCACTTGTTCATCATCCCGGAGAAAACTGGACTTATGGCTTAAATGTGGATGTGATCGGATATCTTATTGAAGTACTGTCAGGAGAACAACTTGATAAGTTCCTGAAGACAAGAATCTTCGAACCTTTGGGAATGAATGATACATGGTTCTATCTCCCGGCTGAGAAACAGAGCAGACTTGTTAAAGTAAATACTGAAGACAGCAACCATAACCTTATTCCGATTCCGCAGGATATGATTATGATTAACTATCCTTTGCTGGATGGTACCTATTTCGCCGGTGGTGCAGGGCTGAGCTCTACCACGAGGGATTATGCCACATTCCTTCAGATGCTGCTTAATGATGGAGTATATAATGGAAAGAGACTTCTGTCAAGGAGGACTGTAGAACTGATTACATCAAATCAGATAGGGGAACTTAACCACGGAAAGAACAAGTTCGGACTGGGTTTTGAGATAACTACTGAGGAGGGTCAGGCTGAGATCGGTATTTCGGAAGGAAGTTTTTCGTGGGGTGGATATTACAGCACAACCTATTGGGCCGATCCAAAAGAAAGGCTTGTCGGCCTGATATTCATGCAACAGGATCCGCTGACTCATGGGGAGATCCAGGAAAAATTCAAGGCAATGGTTTATCAGGCACTGGATGATTGAGTTGGAAGTAATAAGTGTATTATATCCCTACGTATTATAATACGTATTATAATACGTTTTTAAATACGTAGATATCAATAGAAACATGATCTCCAATGTTGTTTAAATTGTCCGTAGGACATTAACTCTCTTTTTGATACCCTGGTTTATACCGAATTTGTACAGGCTCCCTGGTGGGTGTGGTGAATTCTGAAAATTATAAGATGAATTAGCATTAACTCTGTCCGGGATATCAGAACTTTATTAATTTTGGGACCGTTAAATAAAATCAACCATTCCCTGCATTTTTAATTTAAAATGTCGGCCTGATGCAGTTTTTAATTAAGTATTTTGCTGATGAGAAAATATTCACTTGATAAAAGCAAGATCAAAGTACTGTTGCTTGAAGGTATCCATGAGAATGCCAGACAATATTTCATCGAAAACGGTTATACTGATACTGAATGTTATAAGGAAGCCTTGTCGCCGGAGGAGCTTGAAAGGAAGCTTGAACATACGCATATCATAGGAATCAGAAGCCGTAGCGAGCTGAGGAAAGATCTTCTTATCAAGACCCCGAAGCTCTTTGCAATAGGTTGTTTCAGTATCGGAACAAACCAGGTTGATCTGCAGGATGCCAAGATGTCCGGAATACCCGTATTTAATGCTCCGTTCTCAAATACAAGGTCGGTTGCAGAACTTGTCATAGCAGAATGTATAATGCTGATGCGAGACATACCTGAAAAGAGCACTCTTGCACACAATCACATCTGGATGAAATCTGTCAAGCATTCTGTTGAGGTCAGAGGCAAAGTACTGGGAATTATCGGTTACGGGCACATAGGCTCACAGGTTTCAATTCTTGCGGAAGCTTTCGGAATGGAGGTATATTATTATGATATTGAAAAGAAGCTCAGCCTCGGCAATGCCAGGCCTGTATCATCTTTGAAGGATCTGCTCAGAATTGCAGATACTGTCACAATCCATGTTCCTTCAACAAACCTTACCCGGAACATGATCTCAAAGGATGAGGTTGAAAACATGAAGAAGGGTGCCTGCCTAATAAATGCATCGAGGGGAGATGTAGTTGATTATTCAGCTGTTGCTGACGGCTTGAGATCCAATCATCTATCAGGTGTGGCAGCGGATGTTTTTCCCACCGAGCCTGCTTCGAATGATGAACCGTTTTCAAATGAATTACAGGGATTGCCAAATGTGATACTTACTCCTCATATAGGCGGGAGTACTCTTGAGGCACAGGCTAATATAGGACTGGAAGTCTCTGAAAAGCTTGTAAAATACAGTGATACAGGATCAACTATCGGTGCCGTGAATTTTCCGGAGATATCACTTCAGTCCCATAAAACAAAGCAACGTTTTCTTCATATACACAGAAATGTGCCGGGAGTTCTCCGTGAGGTGAATAATCAGTTCAGCTCACGAGATATAAATATTTCTGCCGAGTATCTTCAGACGGATGCAGATATCGGATATGTTATAATTGAGACCGACAGTGAGCTTAACGGATCAATTCTGAGCGATCTTAAAAACATACCTCACACAATACGGACACGGATATTATACTGAACTATCTTTGTAACAATGCCAGTAATTTGCTGTCGAGTTTATGCCCGTGCCAGTCAGTATATTCAATGTCAGTCCGGCCTGAATCAAGAATGCCGAAGCTGCCTCTGAAATTCCAGAGTGCAAATCCGATTCCCGCTCCTGTCAGTATATCGATCACATCTCCAAACCATGACAGGAATACGTTATGGGGTGTTTTGCTGTAACAGCCGCACTCACCGCAATGAACGCCGACGCCCTGATCTTTGAGTGCGATCCATGGTTTATAATATTCTTCAAGCTGTTCTCTTCCGTAATATTTCCCGTCAATGGTTCCCGGCCAGACAGGTGTTGGCGCCTGTGAAGGGTCTTTCCATACCCATGAAGCCTGGTAATGTGAAATAAGTCCCGGCCAGTAACCGCGGCAGCTCTGGGCAATGTTCAGGTCAGTTATCTCAGGGGTGGGATCATTTCCTACATTATTTCCGTCGGCGATTATCAGACGGTCAGGATTGGCCGACCGGATCGCCTCTGAGGCCCCAAGTACCACTTTTCTGTATGTATCACCCGGTACCGAACCCTTTTGTGCATACTGATCATTCATATCCTCAATATATGCCGGTTCATTGAGAAGATCGAAGCTTAGCTTTTCGGTTGAAATACCCTTATACCGTTCTGCCCACATCCCCCAATGGGCATTAAAAGCATCCTGGGCTTCCTTATCCTTCCACAGATTAAATGGTTCATGAAAACCTGCATTGATGCAGTATCCCGGAGCCCTGTGAAGGTTAAGGCTTACATGCAGGTTATATTTATGAGCCATAGTGACCAGGTTATCCATCTGCTCAAGTACTGCAGGATCGTAATTAAGAATTTCGTCTTTTGTAATATCTCTGGTCCTGTCGAATGAAAGATATCTCGGGTATGCCATCGGGATCCTTACAAAATCGAATCCCCAGTCGGACATCCATTTAAGATCATCTTCAGTTGTCTGGTTTCCTCCGCCCGGATTCTGGGGAGGTACCGGAGAAAACAGATCGAGAAGGTTAAATCCCTTCCATCGGGGAAGCTTGTTGTTTGTTTCAGACTGTACCCTGGAACATGCATAAGATCCGGTAAGGGCGACACCTGCAAAAGGTAGCAACGCCATGCATGGCGTTGCTACCTTTTGCAGGAATAAGCGACGGTTGATGTTGTTTGTCATGGGAATCTGGTATAAATTAAATTTTAGAGAGAAAATCTTATTTACCACGGAGGACACGGAGTTTCACAGAGGTTACACTGTTCCCAATCTCTTCGTCTCAAAACCCACCCCTACCCCTCCCAGGAGGGGATTCTATGCCCGTCACCGCTCATCCCTCATCCCTCACCTCATCGCCCCCTCACCTCATCTCCCCCTCAACCTCTGACCTTCCTACCGGACCCTCTTGACCGGCACAATTGTAACCGGCCCGATCAGTCCCGATTCCATCGGAGGCCACGCTGAAGCATCAAATATTCCGTTCTTAGTATTCTGTCGCAGCCTTGCAGCCATATTAATATTGTAGAATTTCTTCCATTCAATATTATTCCGGTCCATGTATGAAATGCGGTTTGCCATAAGGTTTGAGACCCTGATCTCAAGTGTATTATTCTTTCTGATCATTTTCTTCGGGATTATTACCTGAAAATCGGGTCCGATCAGAGATGCTATCTCTTGGCCGTTCAGAATAACCGTAGCACTTTCAGCCACTTTTCCCAGGTTGAGCTGCCATGCGTCTGCTTTCCCTGAAGGCCTGGCAAAGCTTATCTTATAACTTGCCGTTCCTGAGAAATTCTTAACATCATCACCTCCTGATTCTGTCCATGATCCAAGCCTGCTTATCTGCTTTGGGGCAGGGATTACGGGACCTCCGGAGATAAAAGCCATATCCCATGTGCCGGAGATCTCTTTCGGGGTTGAAAGAGGGTCATAAAATGTATAAG
>CAZWUB010000224.1:1744-4801 GCA_964637415.1 uncultured Rikenellaceae bacterium | reverse complement strand
GAACCCGGCAGAGGCCCGTCTCCCTTTATTGCAGAGATCCATTCAGCATGAGGAGCTTCTTCTTTAACCCTTGGAATTGTTTGTGCCGGCATGTTCTGAGTGAATTTCACCCAGTCTTCTTCTGGAATCAGCAGTCTGGGATTATTAGGCCTGCCTCCTGTCATCAGGGATACTTTATCTCCAACCATTATCATGCCCGATGACGGAAGTTCGGCCAGTCCCCATTCCTTACGATTTTCCGGTTTGATCCCTCCTTCATACCAAAGAAGGGTAACAGGAGGCTTATTGCCACGTGCTTCAAATTTAAACTCAAGTACGGACTGATCTGAAACAAATCCTTCGGGGGAAGGTGTTCTTAATACGGAATCAACAGTCACAGGCATTCCCAGATCAAGTGACCAGAAGGGCGCATCAAGGGTATGGCATGCCCAGTCGCCGAGCTCGCCGTTTCCCATTTCATACCAGCCTCTCCAGAACCGCGGGACATAATATCTGCTGTATGGCCTGAAAGCAACCGGTCCCAGCCAGAGATCCCAGTCCAGACCTTCCGGTACAGGTTCTTCCCGGGGAGGATATGTATCAGGTTTGAGAAAGTATCCTGTTTGCTTAAATTCAGGTCCGTTGAACCATGCCAGTACCTCTTTCACATCTCCGAGTATTCCGGCATCATACCACTCCTTAACCTGACGTATTCCGTTAGTTGTATGTCCCTGGTTGCCCATCTGGGTGATCACCTTATATTTCTTTGCAGCTTTCCTGAGGGTCCTGAGCTGCCAGATATTATGTGCAAGAGGTTTCTCAACAAGTACATGTTTGCCGTGTTCCATTGCAGCCATGGCAGCTGCAAAATGTGTATGATCGGGAGTTGATATAATAACTGCATCAATCTTTCTTGCCATTTTATCAAACATCCTGCGGAAATCCTTAAATCGTCTGGCATCGGGGAATGTCTTGAAACCCTCTTCTGCAGCAGCCATGTTTACATCACACAATGCAACAATATTTTCTTCCATACATGCACTCCATCCGGCTTTGCCGCGCCCTCCCACGCCTATAATTGCCAGGTTGACCTTCCCGTTTCGGTTGCTTTTACAACCTGTTATTCCCGGTAAAACAAGAGCAGCGGCAGCAACTGTACCGGTGGTAGCGATAAACGATCTGCGAGATAATTTTGTCATGTTTCTAGAATATTTAATATTTTAAGGTGGAGTTATTTGACCGGCATTAGTTGGTTACTTTCATATATTGTGAAAAGGACATATTTCTCCAGGTTATTGATGTCAAGCTTAATATTATCAAACCAAAAATTATGTACTAGTTCATTTTGTACTCTGAATACAGATCCGTCGGGAAATTGTATTCTCATCTTCACCTCTACTCTGAGTCTGTCCAGGTCATTCTGAAAATTGAACTGGTAAGGTCCTCCTGCCATTACGTTATCATACAAAAGTTTGCCGTCAACCGGGTAGATAGTTCTTTTGAAATCAAATGAACCGCTTTTTTCGTCATTGCAATAATATTTTGTTATAGTTCCGGTATATGTGACTTCTGAAGCATCCGAAACCTTATATTGGACATTATCGTGAACGAAGGATGTCATCCTGCAGTTAATTCTCACTGTGAGTATCGGATCCTCAATTGTTTTCCATCTTGTCTTTTCGCATTTGTCAGTCAGTGATTCGCAGGCGCTGAAAGACATGAGGCAGACAATAGCAGCTGTTAGTAATCTTATTGCAGTTTTTTTCATTTTTTGATATGATTTGGTTAATATTCTAAAAGATAATTAATTATCAATATACTGACGGGCAATGGACGGTGAAGTTCCATTGTGTTCCTGTTGAACCGGCGCAGTTTGGGTTAACCCGGACTTCTATTACTGATGTGAACCCGCTGAATTGTATATTTACAGACCGGGTTTCTCCCACACATCCTGAACTAAAGATTGTTCTTCCTCCCTGGGATATTATTATCTGGTCTTTAACACTATATGTCTGGTAATCAAACCGGAATACTCCGCTGGTAATGCCCAGATCAATCTGGTGGACCTCAGGGGCATCTCCACCTGCTTTCTGTGTGTCATTACACCTGCTCTGGTGAACTACTGCCGGTTGCTGACTTGCAGGGTTGTTCCCCTGAGGCAGATTTCCGGGTATATTGTTATTAGCCGCTCCGGACAGGATTGCCATAAAGTCCAGCAAAGTGTTCATATCGATAGAGGGTTTTTTTCTTTCAGGTATACAGGCAGTATGGGTGTTGTTCCAGACGAATCCGGGCATACAATCACATGCCATCCTGTCATTGACCGGGTCATATACCTGTTGTGAGTTTGGTATGTGAGAACAGTCGGCGTGTACGATCTGGGTTGCGGTGATCTGATCACATCCGCTGAAATCATCCCTCCACTTATACCCGGGAATGCAGTCACAATAGGGTTCTTTTCTCACCGGATCCCATACCGGCATAGTGTTGGGCAATACACTGCAATCGATTGTGTTAAGCTGTGCGACAGACTGAGGATAACACTGTGTAAAGTTCTTGTCCCAGACATATCCGGGCAGGCAATCACAGATAACTATTTTATTGACCTCATCCCAGACACCATGAGTGTTGGGATAACCCGAGCAATCGGCCTGTGAGGCCAGAAGCTTACCTGTCTCTTCGCATCCTGAATAATCTGGTTTCCACGTATAGCCCGGAAGACAGTCACAATAAACCTCATTCCTGTCATTATCCCAAACCGGATGTGTATTCGGATACGATGAACAGTCTGGATCATCAGACTCAGTTACATCAGAATCAGGTACATCAGACCTTTCAGGTTCTTTAACACAATTACCCTGTGAATTTCTTACATACCCGTCAATGCAAATACATGTTTCAGAAACACGATCATATTTCTCATTCGGACCGCAATCTGGTTCCTGTGTGGAAGAAATTTCATCAAGCTTATGAATGCCAAGGTCCATACACTGGGATTGCAGGGTGGAGGTTTCTTTAAGGTCCGTGTACCCGCTTGCAATTACAGTGATTTCAAGAGGTGCATTATTCTGACTGTTT
>CAZWUB010000224.1:0-1644 GCA_964637415.1 uncultured Rikenellaceae bacterium | reverse complement strand
TTTATCTGTTTTTGAATATTCCTGAGTCCTGATGCAGCCTCTTTTATACCTTTCCTGAAGTACCGGAGCCCGGTACGGACCAGAAATGAAGCGGGATCCCTCAGTGCTTCGTATTTCTGTTCTTTTGGCAGAAGATTTTCAAGATCCTTGAAGATATTCTCCATAACCTCAAGTGAACGGAACGGATTTTCAGCATCAGGAGCATAGCGGTCATAAAAGTCCACTGCTTTTTCAAGATCCTCCTTAACGTCTGTAACCTCCTTTAATCCTGCATCAAATTGTTTGAGCTTTCCAAGAGTATAATTGATCTTAGCCCTGAATTCTGAATTATTGATACTGTTTATTGCGTCCTGAATTTTTGGAGGCATATGCTGAAAGTTATCCGTAAGCATATTCCAGTTATTCAGCATATCCGTAAGCATTTCCTGTGATTCGCCGGATATGTTCTTTGATGTTGTCAGGGCTTCATTAAGTTTTGCTTTATCCTCGCTGGTGAGCTCCAGATATACAGGTGGTTTTGTTTGTGCAAGAGAGATAAATGTTGCCGTAAGAAACAGGATGATCAGTGACAGAGCCTTTGAGGGGACTTTAAACGAGGACATAATTATTTGTTTTAAAAGGAATATCTGTATCCAAGGGATAAAACTGTCATCTGAAATCCCTCTTCGGAGGATAATAAATCATTGAGCCATACATCGACACCAAACTCAAAAGCTGTATGCTCTTTTCCTATCCTGATGCGTGTAAGGGTATTAAGGGAGTAGTCTGCTGCAATTTCTCCTGCCAGGTGGGAGTCGCTTGTAAGAGGTTTCAGCATTGTATTGGCGGCCAGACCCAGGTCAACACCCCAGTAATTTTTCCCATTTGACTGGCGGTAGCCAAAGAATACCGGAATCCTGATACTATAATACGAACTTACACCGGCATCTTCATCTGTTTTTCCTATCAGCGAATTAACATTTATACCTGTTCCTCCGTAGATCTTTGTTCCCAGTAGCTGTTCAACACCAACAGTGATTCCTGGTATAAGAGGTGGATCAAGGCTGTAAACCTTACCCAGGTTAGAGAAGAGCAGGGAAATAAAGAAAGAAGTATTATGGTATTCCGGACTTGTGGAAATGGCATTTGAAGGCGACTGATCCGGTGGTAAATTGAAATAAGCATTCAGATCAGGTGCTGTTTTTATCTGGCCGGAAGCGGTCTGCTTCTGTCCGGTTGCTGATTGTGTTAAAGCATCAGCGGCTGCCTGATTCTGTTTGATTGCTGCTGCCGGATCGCATTTGCCGGAAGGATAATTCTCCTTTACCCAGTTCTGTGCGACCTGATAAAAAGGGAAACCTCCTTTCAATGGTATAAGATCAGGCGAACGATCTTCATTGTCGACAATTTTTACTATTCCGTCAGACTTGTCACAAACAGCTTTGTAACTCTTTTGTGCATTAATAAGGATCGGAAAAGAAAACAGGAACAGTAACAGAGAAATTTTAAGATATTTTTTCATCCTTTCCGTTAATTTAATCGTTTAGTAAATTTGAATTAAACTTCTCAGCTTACTTTAATTCTGAGTTTTCCTGACTTGTTGATATGATAAATATAACATAATCAGGGTTTCAGGCAAAGTTTTTTTGATTACCGGGATTTAAT
>CAZWUB010000223.1:842-4845 GCA_964637415.1 uncultured Rikenellaceae bacterium | reverse complement strand
TTTTACCGTTTTTAAGGAAAAACTTAATGCTTAAAGGATAAAGCTCTAACTTATCAATCATATCTGCCTGTATGTCTTTTACAGGCAATACCGAATGTTGCTTAAATGAAATGCTGTTATGGGTCAGCCTGAAATATTTCTTTGTCTTATCCAATCCCGACATTATCTGGTATATACCGAAAAAAAGAAGAAAAAAAAGTGCAGTAAGCAGGGCTATTTTTGAAGAACCGGATATTATACCGGAAAATAGATAATACAGAGTTGCGGCAATGCAGAGTATCCCGAATATTACCTGTAAAATCTTCACTAACTGTGTTTTGTTATCAGGATCAAGGTTGAAGTATTTCTCTTTCATTATTAAATGTTAATCATTAGTATACAGCTGCAAGGATGAAGAAATTTCAAAAATTGCAAGGTTTTCGTTATTAACTGCAGCTACAAGGCATTGTTTTCCGTTGATAGTAACAGGGATTATTTTCCTTGCATCACCATTTACTATGAGCCCGCTTTGAACCGGCATTAATGCTTTGAATTCCGGACCCTCATTACCTTCAAGGAACCATCCGTAGCTTGCATCAAAACGGCCCATGGATGGTCTTACTGTGTAATCGTTCCCGACGACCACTATATCAATATTGTCATCCCTGTTAAAATCTTCTGCAAGAATATCCCGGATCGGAGCAAACTGAGCTTCCTCGGGCAGGTTGATGATTTTAAAAGTCCCGTTTCCTTCGTTCAGGAAAATGCAACTCTCAAACAGGACAGCACTTAAGAGGATTGAACGATTTAAGGTTTTACGGCCGAATATTTCCTTTGCCGTTTTACCTGCAAAATCAGAATATTCGGAATATTTCTTTTCCAGATAGGGCATCTGACCGGTCATATCATCCAGATAAGCCACAGGATAACTTATTCCTTCCCTGTATGTACAGATAATATGATCCAGTATCCCGTTATTGTCGAAATCATTAATGTACATCTCAACAGGTTCCTTTACTGAGGCTTTAAGTTTTGAATTTAATCCCAGATTTCCGCCGATTATATCCGAGTCACCGTCTCCGTCAATGTCGGCATGACATAAGGCGGTCCACCATCCTGTAGTCCCTTCCAGACCTGCTGCCCGGGTTGCATCCGTGAAAAAACCTTTATCATTTCTAAGAACACAGACCTTTGTCCATTCACCTGCAACGATCAGGTCATGGTCACCATCCATGTCATAATCAGTCCAGCTTGCATCAGTTATCATCCCGATCTTTTTCAGACGTTTCATTCTGGTGTCCGTCACGTCGGTAAATCGACCTTTGCCATCATTCTCGAGTAATAGCTGATTGGGCGAAAGACCGTATGCACCCGGAATTGATCTTGATCCGACAAAAAGGTCAAAATCACCATCATTATCGAAATCGCATGGCCTGACACAGGATCCGTTATTGGCTGTATATGGCAGGGATCCCTTCTCACATTCCCTGAATACTCCTTTTCCGTTATTTATCAGCAGTTTGTCATAAAGAAGAGGATTGCCGATTGATACGTCATTTCCTCCCCTTACTATGTATATGTCATTATCGCCATCTTCGTCGACGTCAAAAATTGCTGCATCCACGTCTTCTGTATTTATATCTTTTTTGAAGAAGGGCAAATCGGGGGATGTAAAGCTACAATCAGCTTGCTGGATGAATATCGCTGATTCCTGTCCTTTTGCGCCTCCCACGAAGAGGTCATCCAGTCCGTCGCCGTTCAGATCACCCGCCGCCAGGGCAGGTCCTTCATTAAAAAGACTGTGTGGAATAAGCTGTTCACGCTGGAAATCAACTATTTCGTTTTCCGTATGCCTGTATTCAAGACCGGGAACAGCGGTCTTCACAAAAAGCCTGGTGTCTTTGACATTCAGTTCATACTTCCTTCCAGGCTTTTCAGCATCTCTGATATCAAGAGTGATGATCTTGTCGGCAGGAATATTTTTTATGACTTGTTCTGACAGGTCCGGCCAGCGAACAATAAGGGAATCAATAATATCATTCTGCCCCAGACCGAAATGAAGTATGTCGCTGACTGATGAAGAAAACCCCCGTGTCGGAAATTGTTCGGCAATCTGTATCTGACCTCCTGAATAAATCGAAACACGGGTTCCGATCCCTCTTTTATTCATGCCTTTGCCTATTAAGGCCACAGAGAGGAAATGGTTCTTAAGCAGGGTTTCCGAGTTGTTCCTGTAAATGAATGCAAAGTCATTGATATTGTTGGTAATAAGTTCCAGATCGCCATCATTGTCCAGATCGGCGTATGCAGCACCGTTGGAGTACGAACGTGTATTAAATCCCCATTCCCTTGCCTTATTTGTAAAAGTGAGGTCGTGATTATTCCGGTATATATAATTGTAATAGGGGTAAAGGGGCATCTTTTCATAAATTACACTGTCAGGCACATCGATTTCACTTAAGCCTTCAAAAAAATTGTTTTTTTCCATGAATCTGATGTAATTCAGTTCATTGGCTCTCCGGTAAATGCCATTTGTAATATGCAGATCCTTCCATCCGTCATTGTCCACATCACAAAGCAAAGGCGACCAGCTCCAGTCTGTGGAATATATCCCGGCAAGTAATCCTATCTCACTGAACATTCCGCCACCAAGGTTAAGCTGAAGCATGTTGCGTACATATTGATGTCCGAAACCATATTTCACCTTTAATGAAAAAAGTTCGTAATCATCGTCTCCGGCCGCTTGTTTCCTTATCAATTCCTCTTCAGGGATCATATCCAGAACTACAATGTCTATCAGCCCGTCATTATTGAAATCCCCTGCATCATTTCCCATGGAGGATTTTGTAGTATGTCTGATAAATTCCTCCATCCGGTTTGTAAATGTACCATTACAATTATTTATATACAGATAATCATTTTCATGAAAATCATTTGAAATGTATATATCAGGGTAACCATCATTATTAAAGTCCGCTATATTTACTCCCAGTCCATATCCGATCTGGCTGTTATAGATACCGGCCTGAGTGGTGACATCGCGAAATAGTTGCTTTCCCTTGGTTACATCATTCCTGTATAACCTGTCACCTGCAAGAGAGTCATGATGAAATCTGTAGGAAACATCTCCATAGCTGCGTTTGGTATGTACGGAATGGTTAAGAAGATACATGTCAAGATCTCCGTCCATATCGTAGTCAAAGAATGCAGCCTGAACTGAATATCCAATAAAATCAAGTCCATATTCATGTGCTTCATCTTTAAATGTAAGATCGCCCCTGTTAATGAATAACTGATTTCTTCCTTTCATCCCCCTGTAATTTCCATTCTGGCATACATAAATGTCGAGATAACCATCTCCATTCACATCTGCCATAGTCACACCGGATTTCCAGTCACCGGTTCCGGCAGCTCCTGCTCTTTCTGTTATATCCTCAAATTTAAGATCTCCCTTGTTCAGAAATAGTTTATTGGGGTTCTGGTTTGATGTAAAATATATATCAACCAGGCCATCATTGTTGATGTCGCCGGCAGCAACACCACCTCCATTATTGAAGTAAAGATTTTTTACCATGTTAAATTTTTCATCCTCTGTCAATTGGTTTACAAAATCAACATTGGTAACTTCAGGTGACAGCAAAGTAAACAACTCCGGTTCTTCCTCTTTTGTTTCGCGTGGCTGGCAGGAATAAATCAGCAGAAGTATCATTATTACAGTTGCTGTACTCTTCATCTCAGAGGTCTGTAAATACGGGTTAATCGTGAATTATAGCCGGTGTTTATCGTGATATATATCATTACTCAGAATTAAATGCGGGTTAAAAATAATCTTTTTAATTAATTGTATCCCGGTAAATCTGATGGGTCATCGCTATTAATACGATTTGCTCAATCGAATTCGCTCTGATGCCGTGAAGCCTATCCTTTTTTATTTAATTGACTGTTGATATTATTTTACCGCTTTTATTTGAAATTAATCTTGATTTAATAATAATTTAATATCTTGTAGCAGATTTGATAACCG
>CAZWUB010000223.1:0-832 GCA_964637415.1 uncultured Rikenellaceae bacterium | reverse complement strand
TTTAATTAATTGTATCCCGGTAAATATAATTGGTCATCGCTATGAAGACGATTTGCACAATCGGGTCTGCTCTGATAGCATGAAGCCTATCCTTTTTTATCACAGGTTGTTGATATTATTTTACAGCTTTTATTTAAAATTAATCTTGATTTAATAATAATTTAATATCTTGTAGCAGATTTGATAACCGGATTCCTATAAACCTGACTAAACCTGGATGCCTATGAAGAATCACTGATCTCCATTAACTTATGTATGAATTTATCTTTTCCCGGATAATTGCCGGTATAAGAAATTATTTTTTAACCTAATCCATTTATTTTATGACAAAAAAAATTGCACGATCTGTTTCACTGCTGTTTAAACTGAAAAAGATTAAAACAGTAATGAAACTTACAGTTATCCTGTTATTGTGCGGATCTTATCAGCTTTCAGCCTATGCCGGCATAGCTGATGCAGATCCTCAGCAGTTGACAGTAACCGGGCGGATCACTGATAACGACGGCCAGGCTTTACCCGGCGTGAATGTTGTTGAGCAGGGAACGACAAACGGAGCTGTATCGGATGTTGACGGGAGATTCAGTATCAATGTTTCTTCCTCCAAATCAGTTCTTGTATTTTCGTTTATCGGCTATGCTTCCCAGGAATTGAATGTCGGTACTCAGACTACAATCAATGTTACACTTGTTGAAAGTGCTGTAGGACTGGATGAGATAGTTGTTGTAGGCTACGGAACACAACAGAAACGGGCGATATCAGGCTCTGTTACGAGTGTTGCGGAAAAAGACTTCAATGCAGGTATTTCAAGAACAGCTGCTGATTTTATCCAGGG
>CAZWUB010000222.1:0-4939 GCA_964637415.1 uncultured Rikenellaceae bacterium | reverse complement strand
CCCTGGCGCGTCATCATGATCGGGAAGAACTCCGGAGACCTTCTTGAAAAGAATTATCTTCTTCTTAATCTGAATGAGCCTGCCCGGATTGCCGACCTTTCATGGATCACTCCCGGAAAGGCCATTCGTGAAGTTTCGCTTTCAACAGCCGGAGGAAAAGCAACAGTTGATTTTGCAGCAGCACATAATATGCAATATGTTGAATATGATGCCGGCTGGTACGGACCGGAAAACAGTAATGAATCGGACCCGGTAAACCCTGTGCTCGACCCGGCCAGATCAAAGGGACCCCTCGATCTGCATGAAGTGATAAATTATGCAAGATCAAAGAATATAAAGATCCTTCTTTATGTAAACAGAAGGGCTCTTGAACGAAAGCTCGATGAGATACTTCCGGTCTTCAGGGATTGGGGTGTTTCAGGTATCAAGTTCGGATTCGTTCAGGTCGGAACTCAGCAAGTAACAAGCTGGATGCATGATGCAATAAAGAAATGTGCAGACTATAAAATGGTTGTTGATGTTCATGATGAATACAGGCCAACCGGATTTTCGAGGACATATCCGAATTTCCTGACCCAGGAAGGTATCCGTGGTGATGAGGAAAGCCCTTCCAACAGTCATACCCTTATAACAATGTTCACCCGAATGCTGGCCGGTGCTGGTGATAATACAATCTGCTATTACGACAACAGGGTGGATACAAAGATGGGATCACATGCTTCCCAGCTGGCAAAAGCAGTCTGCATTTTCAGTCCCTTACAGTTTTTATACTGGTATGACAGACCTGTACCTTCTCCTGACAAAAAAGCTGAGATGTGGGGAAAACCAAATATACTGGGAGATGAACCCGAACTTGAATTTTTCGATAATATCCCGACTGTCTGGGATGAGACCAGGGTTCTCCATGCCGCCATTGGTGAATATGGTGTTATCGCCCGCCGAAAAGGTAATGAATGGTTCATAGGCGGTATAAACGGAAATCATAAGAGAACTCTTGATATTAAATTTTCATTTCTTGATCCGGGAATAAAATACAGGGCATCGGTCTATTCAGATGATCCTTCGGTAAATACGCGGACACATGTAAGGATTGACAGAATGGAAATCGACTGTGATAAAGTAATGCCGGCAGTGCTTGATTCAAATAAGGGGTTTGCGATGCATATCCTGCCGGAAAATAACGGTCCGGGTTTAGACAAATAAACCTTTGCAGCTTTAAAATTAGTTCAAAAGAAACCGGACACGGTTGATCTTAAACCCTAAAAAGTAAATAATTAGCACGGATTATAAAGTCGCCCTTATCAGTTTGAGGTTGGTTTCTATACCATCCAGATTAATTAGTGTCCATGAAAGTGAATTCGTCAGATTCTGATATTTAATAACAGGCAGGCTTTCATCAACCTGAAGATCCAGAATTACCGGAAATGCATCAGCCAGATCCTTGTAATGCTGTGAATTACGGGCTTCCTGTATAAGATCCCTGAAGCTTCTTTCAATATCGTCCATAAGCTTTTTATTACCAGTTGCTGAAAGTATAGCCCTCTGTGATTCAGGCTTCTGTAAATCCTCAGGATTAGTTTCCCAATCTCCGATATTCATATTCTCTTCCCGGAGTATAAGATCTCTGTAATCATCAAGCAGGTTTAATACATCATCTATGTTACCTGTTAGTGGAGAACTAACTTCATTTCCGGCCAATTTCAGTTCCTTTTCTGCAATATTGTAATGCCGTGAAAGATTATAACTGTCATATATTCTTTCTCTTGAAACATTTAATCCAAGGAGTGCAGAAAAAACCGAGCTGACTGCCAGGAGGAAAAGAACAAAAACAGTATTAAAGATATTGAAGTTCTTATCCTTTGATGTCGTTATCAGGAACACAGGAAGGAAGACCACATAAGGAAAAGGAAGTGCAATTGTCATCAGGATACCTGCAAATGGCCAGTGCTGTATCTTGAACAGCATTGAAGTGAACACTATAAAACATGTCAGCCACGTAACAATATGAAGCAACAGGGTTTGTCTGTTCTTTTCAGCATTATAGTGATTTATTAAGGCCAGTGGCAGAAATAAGAGTACTAATGTGCCAAGACCTAAAAGCAGGAGGATGCCTGCACCCGGCCAGTGATTGATTTTTAATATGGTCCCGGCAATTACAACCATTGTTGTAACTATCCCGAATATATATAACTTCTGTCTCATGATTTTAAAGCTTTTATTGATTTTGTGCTATATCCTTAAGCATTCCCGCTTCAGCAGCCAGTATGCTGTTCTTAAGCAGCTCCAGTGAATGCAATCCTGTTATAATGGAGATCATATTACCTTCCCGGAATTTAAGTGGAAGAGAAAGCAATTGTGTATAGTTCCGGAGTTTATCTGCCGGGATAACAGTCAGGATATTTGATATATAATCCTTCAAAGCATTGTCAATATCTTTACTCCATTTACTTTCAGGAGAAGGAAATCCGTTTTCAGGCAAAGGATTGAATCCCCCTGTGAGGTATCTGTATTTAACTTCAGTTAATCCTTCAGACTCAATAATAAGGTCCTGAACCGGAGCAGGTTTTCCGGTAAGCTCCTCAGCTTCTCTTACAATTCCAGCCTGTATATTGCCTATCACTGTAAGCAGGTTGAGTGTATTTTTATGAAACTGTTCCATTGTACTGTAGTTGATTGAATCCTTATAAACAGCGAGAAATTCAATGTTTTTTTTGTTCAGAAATGAGGACAGGGCTTGTTGTTGTTCCTGGTGGGTATAATAATTCCCTTCATAAGATTGTTGCAGCTTCAGGTTGATAAGGGTTCCCGGAATATTAATAACGAGGGCGCCGATAACAATAAAGAGGAATGTGGATGTAATATATTTCTCATCCTTCCATGTTTTCCGGGAGTAGGCCGGAAAAGCATATGCGAACATTATTATAAGTCCCGATAAAATAAGAAGTGTTGCACCCTGCCAGTGCTGTAATTTGAAAAATATGCCTGTCACATACAGGATTAGCGCGACTGCACCGGCAATATAGACCGGTCTTTTCGGCTTATTTTCCTGATCCCCTAATTTTATAACAAGCAGTGAAGGAACAAACATCAGAGCGCCGGAATAAGCAAGCAGTAATAAAATACCTGCTCCTGACCAGTGCTGTATTTTAAATACAGTACCAAGTATAAAGAAAAACCCTGCAATGAATGAGGAAATGAACAGGAACAGGCGGTTCCTGTTGTGAGTTTCTTTCCAGAGAACCCTCAATGAAGACGGCAAAAAAACAAATGCCAGTGATAAAGCACCAAGTGTAAGCATTATTCCTGCTCCGGCCCAGTGCTGTATCTTGAAGAGTGCAGCAAAGCCCAGCAGTATTGTTCCGGCAATACCGGAAATTTTCATTGTTTTTTTCATTCTTCTGTATTTAGTATCAACTGCATAAAGAGTTTCTTCCTGGATTTCTTTAAGTCTGCGTTTACCGAATTTCTGTTTAACACGCTTATAAGCTTCTGAAAAATCCAAACCGTTAAGCATTTCATCTTCAACGTCGCAGCAGAGATGATCGATCAGTTCATCAGGCAGGTGAGAGAAAGAGATTTCCTGTTTTCTTACATCGCTGATTATTAGATTTATATTATCGCTTGAGAGATCAGGCATAGTTAACGCCGGGTTTTGTTTCGATTATCAGCTGAAGTGATTTAATGAACTCGACCATTTCCTTAACTTTTTCTATGGCAACTGAATGGCCTTTATCTGTAAGGCTGTAATAGACTCTTATCCGGTTATTCCTGATTTCTCTTGCTGTAACTAAGACATTTTCGCTTTCCATTTTATGAAGAAGCGGGTAAATTGCTCCATAAGTGAGTTTTATTTTCCCTCCGGTAATTTCTTCCACTCTGCGGGTGAGGGCATAACCATGTGTAGGACCCTCTTCCTGCAGAAGTTTGAGAATGATTGTTCTTAACGAACCTTTGAGCAGATCACTTCCTATCATTTTTCTTTATATTAAAGTTTCTTATATATTGCAAATATAGTATATATTATAACAGTTATATACTTATTTTATTATATGATTTTTCCATATTTTTAATAACCTCTTCTATTAATTTGATTTTCAATTGAATGTATTCCGGAAGAATTTGCACTTTTTCGCAGACCCTCCCGGGAAATTATTAATTTTATATCTCAAACTAAAAATTATGAACCTGGAAATCATCATCCATAACTCAATCAGCATCGACGGATCACTCACCGGATTTATGCCCGATATGGGCCTGCATTATAAAATCGCCGGGGATTATAAACCTGATGCACACCTCATAGGCGCAGATACTGTAATAAGAGGAAATGAAATGTTCGGAGGGGAAATCCCGGATGAAGCTCCCTCAGATTTTCTAAAACCGGAAAGACCGGATTACCTGCCCTGGTGGATAATAGTTGATTCAGGTGCCAGACTCAAAGGGATGCTCCATCCGCTGGTTGTGGGAAAGAAATCCTATAACATGTTCGGAGACCTTCAGGAAAATAAATCCTTCAGCCTGATCAAATCAGAACAATTTGATAACGGATGTATATGGGCAGTTTACAGAGCTGAAAAATAATTGTCCCGGTGTTTTTTTATCCCCCACTCTCCCTATCTCCTTATCCCCCACTCTCCCTATCTCCCCCTCTCCTTTTCTCCTTTTCTCCTTTTCCCTTATCTCCTTTTCTCCTCATCTCCTTTTCTCCTCATCTCGCCCCCTCCTCATCTCTCCCTCTCCTTTTCTCCTTTTCTCCTCTTCCCCTTATCATCCTATCTCCCTCTCTGTCCTCCCGGCTCCGGCTTCAGATATTCGCCCTGAACGTATCCCCCTGGTCAAAATCACCGGTCTGATATCCTTTTCTGAACCATTCCTTACGCTGGGCAGCAGTGCCGTGGGTAAATGAATCGGGATAAACCCGGCCCTGGTATTTCTTCTG
>CAZWUB010000221.1:0-4947 GCA_964637415.1 uncultured Rikenellaceae bacterium | reverse complement strand
AGCGGACACGAGAGGAAGAAGAATATAAATATAACCTTCAGCTTGTCAGGAAAAAGGATAAGGATGAGTATGAACAGAAGAAAGCTGCGCTTGAGAAAGAGCTTATTCAGAAAATGGAATCTTTTGAAAGCGGAATAAAAGTCAGGGAACAGACTGTTGTTGCTGCTGAAAAAGAACTTGCCGAATTAAGAGCCAAAGCAGAAAATTTCCCGTCAGAACTTGAGAAAGCAGTTCAGTCTGCAATAAAAGAAACGACAGGAAAACTTGAGAAAGAACATAAATATGAGATGCAACTCCTGCTTAAAGATCATGACGGGGAGATAAAACTCAAAAACCAGCAGATCGAATCTCTGATGGCAAAGATCAAGGATCTTGAGATCCAGCTCAAACAAGCCTATGGGAAAGCTGAGAGTGCGGAGAATAATTCGAAAGAAATTACACTCAAGGCAATACAGTCGTCCGGACAGATCAAAATTATCGAGAAGGACGAGCCCCGGAGGAAAGGGGAAGAGTGAGGCGTGAGGGATGAGGGATGAGGAGTGAGGGATGAGGAGTGAGGGATGAGGAGTGAGGGATGAGGAATGAGGGATGAGGAATGAGGGATGAGGAATGAGGAATGAAATTAGATAATTAATAAAAATGGGAGTTAATAGTTTTAAGGAGCTTATAGTCTATAAAAAAGCTCATAAATTGGCAATGAATATTTTTATTTTATCAAAAAGCTTTCCAAAAGAGGAGACATACTCATTAACAGACCAGATCCGTCGGTCATCCAGATCTGTAAGTTCCTGTATAGCTGAATCATGGGCTAAAAGAAGATATATTAAATCTTTCGTTAATAAACTTACAGATTCATTAGGAGAGGAATATGAGACTGAAGACTGGCTTGATTACTCGAGAGATTGCGGTTATATAACTCATGAGGTAAATGAAACATTGATATTAGAATATGACGAAGTTCGGAAAATGTTAATATCAATGATTAATAATCCTGAAAAATGGTGCTCATAAACTCAAACCTCACGCCTCACGCCTCACGCCTCATCCCTCAACCTCAACCTCAACCTAAAGAATAGGCCTATAACCATAAAAAGTTTGTTGAAAATTACTTTTTATGTGGTTATAACCTAAAAAAGTTGTCACACATTGGATGAAATCTGGCATGACAACATTGAAGGGATTCAGCATGTACATATAGCTGATTTTCTACTGATGGATGAGTTTTAACGTCTGCCGGAATTTCGTCACGCGTTTCCCGGTTCCGAACTTTAATTTATCGTAATTGTGGTTACTGTAATGGAGGTTACGATAAAATATTATATATTTGCTTTTGATTTAGTCATATCTGATCAAACAATTTCAAATGGAATTTTATAACCGGGAAGACGAGATAAAATTATTGGAAGACGTCAGAAAAATGTCTTTAAAATCGTCCAGGATGACTGTAATTACAGGGCGACGCAGGATAGGCAAAACAACTCTATGCATAAAGGCATTCGAAAATTATAAGACTCTTTATTTTTTTATTGCACGAAAAAGTGAAATATTACTTTGCCAGGAGTTTATTGAAGAGATTGGGCAAAAGTTAAAAAAGCCTGTTTTGGGTGAATTCAGCAGTTTTGCCAGACTATTTGAATACCTGTTGATTGAGGCACAAAGCGAACCATTTACTCTTATTATTGATGAATTTCAGGAGTTTAATCAGGTCAATAAATCTGTTTACAGTGAAATGCAAAACCTGTGGGACAGGTATAAGGGGAGATCGGGATTAAATCTCATTTTAAGTGGGTCAGTTTATTCTATGATGAAAAAGATTTTTGAAAATGAAAAGGAACCTCTTTTTGGACGCGCAAATGAACGTATAAACCTGCAGCCATTTAAAGTTAATGTTATCAGGAGTCTCGTTACATCAAAAGTTCCCGGAATCAGTTTGAGAGACCTGCTTTCTTTTTATACTATTACAGGAGGCGTAGCAAAATATGTTGAGTTATTTGTTGATAAAGAGAAATATACACTTAACGGGATGCTTGATGAAATATTCAGGGAAAATTCTTTATTGATCGATGAAGGGAAAAATCTTTTAATAGAGGAATTCGGGAAGGATTATTCAACTTATTTTTCAATTTTATCACTTATAGCAAGCTCAAAGACTTCCAGGGCAGAAATGGAATCGATCCTTTTAAGGGACATTGGAGGTTACCTCGACAGGCTCGAAAATGAATACAATATTATCAGAAGTATCAGACCTGTATTATCAAAACCAGAGGGGAGATTGCAAAAATATTTCATCAGCGATAATTTTCTGTCTTTCTGGTTCAGGTTCATCTATAAGTATCACAGCGCTGTTGAGATTGGTAATTTCGGTTATGTCCGGCAGATAGTTGAGCGTGATTTTGATACCTATAGCGGATTTTTTCTTGAGAAGTATTTAAGGGAAAAGCTTGCATCAGAGGGTATTTACTCTTCAATTGGTAATTATTGGGAAAGAGGTAACCGGAATGAACTGGATATTGTTGCAATTGATGATTTTCATAACAGGGTCCTCATTGCAGAAGTTAAAATGAATAAGGATCGTTTCAGACCTGAAATAATGAAGACAAGTGCCAAAAATCTTGTTAATAAGCTCTCAGGTTATGAGATAGAATATAAATCATTTTCACTTGAAGATATTTGAATCCTTACTCCTCAACCTCAACCTCAACTTCAACTTAAACCTCAAGAATAAGCCTATAACCATACAAAGTATGTTAAGATTAACTTTTTTTGTGGTTATAACCTGATAAAAGGAGAACAATTTCCCCGGCACCTGACTCTGAAAGAGTGAAATTTAAATAACCACCGGTGGAACTGGTGGCATCAAGTAATCAACTCTCTGCCGTTCTGGAGGAGCTGAATATTTATTTACAGGCCGCTGCTATGCAGCTCAAAATCCGTCTGGTAATCTTATTTCTACAAACAGTTCGCTGCTACGCAGCTTTTCATTATCAAATAGATGAGATATCTGATTACTGAAGCGACATCCGAAACACGTAGAATCGACACTTCCTGAATTATAAATTGTTACCGTTTTTAAGGATGATTTCAAAAAACTGGAGTCCTGATTCCGAACTTAAATTTATCGTAATTGTGGTTACCGTAATGGAGGTTACGATAAATTTCTTTATTGATCGTTGAAGGAAAAATCTTTCATCACTCATCGCTCACCTCTTCTCAATATTGCCCCGGCGATCATTCATATTTAACAGTTAAAGCGGTTTATTGTTTTGAATAATTAAGTATATTTGCATTCTATGTCCAAAAATACCGGACATAGCCTCTTAAAAATGATGCCAATTGAGCATATAAGGAGTAAGATTGAGGGTGAAGTATTTGATTATACTCAATTAATCCTTGCTTTATCACATTACAGTAAACCAAGGGATGCTGTTACTTCCCTTTTGAAACGGGGGCAGATTATAAGGGTAAGAAAAGGACTTTATATCTTTGGAGCAATTTGGCAGCGAAATATTCTGGCACCCGAAGTGCTGGCAAATCTTATATACGGACCGTCTGCCATAAGCCTGGATTATTGCCTCTCCTGGCATAGCCTCATACCGGAAAAGGTTAATACAATTACATCCATTACCACGGGCCGTTCGCATGATTTCCTGACACCGGCAGGGAATTTTTCATATACTCATCTTTCAGGTAGCCGATTTTCCCCGGGCCTGATGCAACACAAAAGTTCTTCCGGAAATTTCATTATTACAGAACCACTTAAAGCGCTTGCTGATAAAGTGTGGACCGACAAAAGGTTTAAACCGACATCTGCAGCCTCTTATTCAGATTATATCTTTAATGATCTCAGAATAGACGAGCATGCTCTTGAGGAGCTTTTAATACATGAAAGAATGATTGTCATTGAAAAAGCCTATTCATCACGCAAAGTGTTATGGCTTATGGAGTATCTTACAAAACACTATAAATTTAAGCAATGAATAGTTTCATAAGGAGTATATTGCCGGATCCGTTACCTGGTAATGTAAACGGAATGGTTAACGCTTTGCGTGAAATAATGCAGTCACTGGCATTACTTGGACTATGGCGTGCAAAATTCTTCGAACATGCAGCTTTCTATGGAGGCACATCTCTCAGGATATTATACGGTTCAGACAGATATTCGGAGGATCTTGATTTTTCATTATTGGAACCTTCAACTGTCTTTGACTTTTCGGTTTATGCTTCAGCTTTACAGAATGAATTAAAAGCTTTCGGATTTGATGTAAGCTTTGAAGTCAGACATAAAAACATCAGGACAGCTGTTGAGTCGGCATTTCTCAAGGGGAATACATACAAGCAACTGATTGTTATTAAAGCGCCGGAAGAAATTCTATCAGGCATAAACCGGCAATCGATAATTAAAGTTAAGCTGGAGGTTGATACAGAACCACCTATGGATTTTAATACTGAAATGAAGTATGTTTTTTCCCCGGTTCAGTTTGCAGTTCGCACATATACGCTTCCATCAATGTTTGCCGGAAAGATTCATGCAATGTTGTTTCGTAAATGGAAGAGCCGGGTGAAAGGCCGCGACTGGTACGACTTTGCATGGTATGCATCATATTACCCTGTGCTCAATCTGGCTCACCTTGAAGAACGTATGCGGCAGTCAGGGGACTATACAGACATAGTTCGTTTGTCAAAGGACAGATTGATGGAATTCATTGAAAAAGCCATTGTTGCTGTGGATATAGAACAGGCCAGGAAGGAGGTTGCCCCATTTGTTCCTGATCCAAGAGTACTTGATATATGGGATAAAGAATTTTTCAGAGCAGCAGCTGCAAGGATAATATTGGAATAAGTATCTCAGGTCTCCATCTCCTCAGCTCCCCACTCATAGTTACAGAGTTGGCAGTCCTCCTTCGCTTGTGCTACGGAGGGCAAAGTTGGCAAAGGGCAGTTGGCAAA
>CAZWUB010000220.1:0-5067 GCA_964637415.1 uncultured Rikenellaceae bacterium | reverse complement strand
CTTCATGGATATGCCCAATACAATTCCCCAGACAATAACCTTAAAAGATCTTGAAGATAAATACATTAGCGGATCGGAAAGATCACTCATAAATTATTCCTTTTATATCGGGGCCACAGAAGATAATCTTCCGGATGTATTAGAAGCTGATCCGGGAAAAGTATGCGGGATAAAGCTCTTCATGGGGTCTTCAACCGGAAATATGCTTGTCGGCAATGAGAAATCACTGAGGGAGTTGTTCAGCCAAGCGATCTTACCTGTAGCGGTTCATTGTGAAGATGAACCTATTATAAAAAAGAATCTGGAGATTTACAGGAATAAATATGGAGATGATATACCGGCAAATTCCCATTCGCTCATCCGCAGCCGTGAAGCCTGTTATAAATCTTCGCTATATGCAGTGACCCTTGCAAAGGAATTCAATACCCGCCTTCATATTCTTCATCTTTCTACTGCTGATGAAATGAAGCTCTTCAAGTCAGAAGACATACTTCAGGAAAAAAGAATTACCTGTGAGGCTTGTGTTCACCACCTCTGGTTTGATGATGCCGACTATGCTGAACTTGGATTTAAGTTAAAGATAAATCCAGCCATCAAAACTAAATTTGACAAAGAATCGCTTATTAACGGAGTGAATAATAACCTCATCGATATTATTGCAACCGATCATGCACCACATACTGTTGAAGAAAAATCAGGCAATTATTTCAAATCACCCTCCGGAGCTCCGATGGTGCAGCATTCGCTTGCTGCGATGCTTGAATTGTGGCACAGGAAAATTTTCAGTCTCGAAAAAATAGTTGAAAAAATGTGTCACAATCCGGCAATTCTTTTCAATATCAATAAAAGAGGTTTCATAAGGGAAGGCTATAAAGCTGATCTGGTACTGATAGATCCTGACCATGAATGGACCGTGACAGGAAACAATATTCTTTATAAATGTGGCTGGTCGCCGTTGGAGGGAGTTTCATTCAGGTCAAAAGTGGCAAAGACCTTTGTGAACGGCAACCTGGTATACGATAACGGGGTAATAAATGAAGATTACAGGGGGCAGCGGCTGGAATTTTTACGTTAAGCAGAATTATCCGGGACGGATTGCTTCGTGGCGCCTTCAGTGGGGCTTTGGTAGCGATTGAAACGGATTGCTTCGTCGCTTCGCTCCTCGCAATGACCGTAGTTCTACCGTCACATCGTGTTACCGTCATTGCGAGGATCCCGTTTTGCCTGGCAAAACGGGAGACGAAGCAATCTGTTTCGTTACAAACCGCACCATACTCCTGGTTCGTTGTTCCAGCAATACCTCCCGTCCCGAAATAATCCGCCCGATCGCCTCTTCATTATAATGTCTGACCGAAAGAACTTCAACATTCTCGTTATATACAGCTGAATACTCATCCTTAAGATCGATCAGCAGGTTGTCAATCTTAGACCTGTCATCATCGACACAAACATTAATGCTGACAGCACTGGCGTCAACCAGGTTAACCTTTATCCCGTGCTGCATGAAAGAATTAAAAATCCTGCTCAGATTATCACCCATTACAAATGAAAAATCCTTTGGAAGAAGTGAAAGCAATACCTGCTTTTCCTTTCTTACAAAAACCGGTATTATCTTCTTCAGATTCGGCTCCTCAGTTACAAGGGTTCCATCTTTTTCGGGATTAAGAAATGATTTAACAAACAGAGGTATATTTTTATTCTGAAGAGGTTTAATTGTTTTAGGGTGAATAACTTTGGCACCCGAGAATGTCATCTCCACAGCTTCCCTGTAAGAGACTTCTTCAAGCATTTCAGCATCATGAAGCCATTTGGGATCAGCATTAAGAAGTCCCGGAACATCCTTCCATACCGTAACACTTTCTGCATCAAGTATATTTGCAAGTATCGCTGCCGTATAGTCCGATCCTTCACGTCCAAGAGTTGTTGATTCGCCTTTGAATGTGGCACCAATAAATCCCTGGGTCAGATAAAACTTATGAAGATTAAAATTGAAAACCTCCTTTATTCGTTTCTGACTTTCATCCCATATGATATTCGCATCACGAAACCTGTTATCAGTCACCAGGGTTTTTCTGATGTCAGTCCATTCAACATCCAATCCTGATTTCTTAAGGAATTCCGCAATAATTATAGTTGACCAGATCTCACCATTGGAAACGATCCGGTCATATTCATAATCATATTCTCCCGGTTTTGCTGACCGGAGGTATTCTTTCAGATTGGCAAATGAATCATCTAATTTGTCTGTTGCCGGACTTATACCATGAAAGAGATCATCTGCAACACCTGAATGATAGCTGTAAACAGTCTCAAGATGATTTTTGTAATCTTTATCACCCGCGAGCCATAGCTTCAGCACTTTTTCAAGGGCATTTGTTGTTTTACCAAGAGCTGAAACAACAATTACAAGCCCTGTTTTCTCTCCTGAAACGATACGGGCCAGATTCTTTATCCCTGAAGCATCCCTGACCGATGCACCTCCGAACTTAAAGACCTTCATAAATCAGAATTTCAGGTAAAAATACGATTTATTCATATCGGAGAGCTTCGACAGGATTCCTTGTTGCCGCCTTCCAGCTTTGCCAGCTTACAGTTATCAGTGCAACAGAAACCGCAATTATTCCGGCTGATGCGAAAATCAACCAATTGAGATTTATCCTGTAAGCATAGTTTTCCAGCCATTTATTCATAATAAGCCAGGCAACAGGAACAGCAATTATAATTGCCATAACTACCCATTTTATAAAATCTTTATTGAGTAATACCATAACCTGGCCGGTCCGGGCTCCGTTTGTTTTGCGGATCCCTATTTCCCTTGTACGTTTTGATATTGCATAAGCAGATAAGCCTGATAAGCCAAGACAGGCAATTATTATTGCAAGTACAGATCCTGCAAGCAGTAGTCCGCTGAAACGCTTGTCAGCTTTGTACTGGACGTCATAAAAATCTTTAAGGAAGAAATAACTGAAAGGATTACCCGGATAGTGAGAAGTCCATACATTTTCAACTTCCCTTAACAGCTGATTAATGCTCGCAGAAACTGTCTTTATTGTATAGTATACATTTGCAGGCTGATTAAAAAATGCTATCGGTTCTGGTAATTCTTTCAGAGATCTCTGGTTGAAATCACCGGCAACACCTTTTATTGTTACCTCCTGCCGGCCTCCTCTCAGAATTTTTCCAACCGTACCAACGGGATCGTTATACCCGTAATAAGCAAGGGCAGCCAAATTGATAATAATCTTATTCGACTCCTCAACTATCGATTTATCATAATTATCTCCGGCAATCAAAGGTATTCCATATGTATTAAAAAAGTTATTATCAATATAATACACATCTATCCTCTTTTCGGTGTTTCGTCCTTCCACAGGAACCCCGAAAACACGGGAATTCTTAATTTCAGTCCCGGGAACACTTGATGATGCTGTTATATTACTTATTCCGGCCAGTGCTTTTATCTCATTCTTAAAAGATTCAACAGTTGTCATATATGATTCATAGGAATTTCCCCTCAGTACCCTTGGCCCGTCAAGGACAATCAATCCTTCCATATTAAACCCCGTATCGTGATTACGCATGTAACTTACCTGGAGGAACATTGTAATTGTGCAGATTATAAGAATAACAGAAATTGTAAACTGAAAAACAACAAGGTAGTTTTTAAGGCTTGTTATCCACTTTGTTCCGGTAGGGTTCTTCCCTTTTAAAACAAGACCCGGAGAAAAGTGTGATATATATAAGGCAGGAAGTAATCCTGTGAACAAAGACCCGCATATCAGAAGTATTATGAAAAAGAACAATGCAGGCAAAAGATCCACCCTGAGGGGGCTTTGCATAACCTGCCTGAAAAATGGAAGTAAAAGTATTACAGCTGAAAGGCTTATGATAAGGACTATCAGGTTAATCAGAGCTGACTCTGAAAGAAACTGGAAAACAAGATCTTTTTTTGCAGCTCCCGCTACTTTCCTGATCCCAACTTCATGAGCTCTTTCTACCGATCTTGATGTTGCAAGGTTTATATAATTAATATATGCTATCAGAAGTACAAGAAAGGCTACAATCCCCAGTGAAACCACATTGCGGTAGTTGCCGTTGACCTTAAGCTCGTTATTAATGGATGAATGCAAATGAATATCAGTAAGTTTTACAAGTCTGTATTCCAGAAGGAAAAATGCTTCTTTCATAAATTTCCCAATGAAGGCTTCAGGTATCTGAGGCAATTTAGCTTCCAGAGCTTTTGAATCAGTTCCCGGAGTAAGCTGAATATAGGTATAAACCCTTTCGTTCACCCAGGAATTATCCCAGCTTCTTGAACTCTTTATAAGATTCTCATATGATAACAGGATATCAAAAGTCATATGAGAATTACCGGGTATTGATTTAACAATTCCTGCCACCTCAAAATCATTTGCCCCATCAAGAGTAATTATCTTCCCCATCGGATTTTCATTACCAAAATATTTTCTGGCAGTCTCCTCGGTAAGTACTGCATGATTAATTGCAAGAATTGTGGAATCCGGGTTGCCCTCAGCGAGAGGGAATGAGAAAAGATCGAAAAAAGATGACTCGGCATACAGTATATTTTTCTCTCTGAAGGTTATATCACCATACTTTACGAGGCTTTCCGTTCGAGTAAACCTTGTATATTTCTCTGCTTCAGGGAACATATTTACAATTTCTTTCCCAACACCTGCCGATCCTGATGCTGAATGCTGTTCAAGAATACCTTCTTCGTATAGCAGATAATCGACCCTGTATATATTTCCCGCATTCCTGTGAAACTTATCATACGAGGTTTCAACTTTTATCCAGAACATTATCAGAATAAACGATGTTATCCCGATTGTCAGTCCCAGAAGATTAATGAAAAAATAGCCTCTGTTTGATTTAAGGTTCCTGATGGTTAGCTTAAGATAGTTTCTGATCATTTCACCTGTTTTGACTATAAACTTAGGTAAAATTACTATTCATACCTCAATGCTTCGACAGGATTCCTTGTCGCAGCGCGCCAGCTCTGCAGAAAATCCACCCCTAAATCCCCCAGGGGGGACTTTAAATTCTGCT
>CAZWUB010000219.1:0-5141 GCA_964637415.1 uncultured Rikenellaceae bacterium | reverse complement strand
TGCTGACACTAGTCCCTGAAACTAGCGCGTCTACCAATTTCGCCATCTGGGCGGAGCGGGGACAAAAATAACAAAATTTTTATTAACAAGTAATTCTGTTTTACAGAAAAGTATATTTTTGCATGCTGATTATAAATATATGTGTAAACAGATAAAATATTTCTTAAAACCGGTCAGGATACCGGAAAGCGGGCCTGGAACATCTGATTTCAAGAGTTTTTTATTCTGAAGATATGACAGACCTGCCTGATGTGCAGGTTTTTTTATAAACCAAACTGTAAAATGAGCATTGTAAAAATCATGAAATTCGGCGGGACATCAGTGGGCAGTCCCGAAAGAATGAAAGCCCTTATCCCGCTAATTACGGATAATGAGCGGAAGATAGTTGTTCTCTCTGCAATGTCGGGTACAACAAACAGCCTTGTAGAGATCACAAACCTTCTTTATGCCGGCAATATTAAAGAGGCAACGGAAAAAACCGAGGCTCTAAGGGAGAAATATCACAGTGTTGTTGACAACCTTTTTGAATCTGACCAGTACAGGAAAATTGGTCATGAACTCATTGACTCTCATTTTGGCTATATAATTAATATTACTTCCAGAACATTTACAAAAGTCCAGGAAAAAGCCATTGTTGGTGAAGGCGAGCTCATATCAACAGCCCTGGTACATAATCTTCTTCTGGAAAAGGGAATAAAATCAGTGCTAATGCCTGCCCTTAATTTCATGCGTATCGATAAGGACGGGGAACCTGATTACTTCTATATTGAAGAGAACCTCAGAAGAGAGCTCAGGAAGCATGATTCAAAAAGTATTCTCATCACCCAGGGTTTTATCTGCAGGAATGCTATCGGTGAAATGGATAACCTTAAGCGCGGAGGAAGCGATTATTCTGCTTCTATTATCGGAGCTGTCCTCAAAGTAAAGGAAATCCAGATATGGACAGATATAAGCGGCCTTCACAATAACGATCCGAGGTTTGTCGGGAATACTAAAGTTATCCGTGAACTCACATTTGATGAAGCCGCTGAGCTTGCATACTTCGGTGCAAAAATTCTCCATCCGTCTAGCGTCAACCCTGCCAGGATCAACAATATCCCGGTAAGGCTTAAAAATACTATGGAACCTGAAGATGAAGGAACTCTGATTACATCGACCAGCCAGCTGATGGATTATAAAGCAGTAGCGGCTAAAGATGGTATTTCGGTTCTCAGGATAAGATCTGACCGTATGCTGATGGCCTACGGTTTCCTCAGGAAAGTATTCGAAATTTTTGAAGCGTATAAAACCCCGATTGATATGATAACAACTTCGGAGGTTGCAGTATCAATTACGATAGATAATCCTCAGCATATTAATGAGATAGCAGCTGACCTCAGAGAGCTTGGATCTGTGGAAGTTGAACAGGATCAGACAATTATCTGTGTTGTTGGTGACTTCAGGATACAGCGTACAGGATCAGCTCCGGAGATATTCGAAGCTCTCAATACGATACCCCTGAAAATGATCTCTTACGGAGGCAGTAATATAAGTCTTTCAATTCTGATTGATACAGAAAATAAAATCGAAGCACTCCGGCTACTTAGTAAACACCTCTTTCCCCAGAAATAATGTTTGATAAAAATACTATAGAAAAATTCCGGGAGATCCCGACACCATTTTACTATTATGATGTAAAATTGCTGAAAGAGACTCTGGATAATCTTAAAGAAGAATCCACGCGTTACGGATTCAAATTGCATTATGCAGTTAAAGCCAACCATAATGAAAGGATACTCAGGATCATATCATCCTATGGATTCGGAGCAGACTGCGTAAGCTGGAATGAAATTGATGCTGCAATTAAAGCCGGCTTCAGTCCTTCAGAAATAGTTTTTGCAGGTGTGGGCAAATCGGATCTGGAAATTATAAATGCGATCAGAGCCGGGATATTCTGTTTCAATTGCGAATCAATACCTGAAATGGAGGTTATAAATGATTTCGCACTTAAAGAAAACAAAATTGTCAGCATTGCGTTGAGAATCAATCCGCTTATAGATGCCCATACACATAAATACATTACAACGGGTATAGCCGAAAGCAAATTCGGAATAAATACCTGGGATCTGGATAAAGTACTGAACAGATTAAAGGACCTTAATAATTTGGAACTTATAGGAATTCACTTCCACGTAGGCTCGCAGATCACAAGGTTATCTGTATTCAAAACATTATGTACTCATGTAAACGAACTGCAGGCATGGTTTTCTTCGAAGAATGCCGAATTAAAAGTAATAAATGTGGGAGGCGGACTCGGGATTGATTATGACGATCCGGAAAAATCTCCGGAATTTGGTGAATATTTTTCATTGTTGAGGGAATTTATTGAGCTGAAGCAGGGTCAGGAGATACATGCTGAACCTGGAAGATCTATAGTAGCACAATGTGGCTCTCTTATTTCAAAGGTTCTTTATATCAAGAAAGGCAGCAATACAAACTTTGCAGTCATTGATGCCGGAATGACAGATCTCATCCGGCCGGCGCTTTACCAGGCTCACCATCATATTGAAAATCTGACAAGTAACGGAGAGCCAACTAATTACGATGTTGTAGGTCCGGTTTGCGAATCATCCGACACTTTTGCCAAATATATTGAACTACCGGAAACAAAAAGGGGTGATATAATTGCAATCCGCTCAGCAGGAGCTTATGGTGAAGCAATGGCCTCAAGGTATAACCTGAGAAATCTTGCCCCGGCTATCTTTTCGGATGAATTGTAAGGCTTAGGTTGAGGTTGAGGTTGAGTTCTTAGCCCTGCGCTCTGTGCCCCCTACACCCCGCCAAAGATCCCGAGGCTGTAAAGGAAGACCATGGCAATTGCAACTGGAGCAAGGAACTTCACAATGAACATAAAAACAGGAATAAGCCTGTCTCTCAGCTGACCATCGTTAGTCAGCTCTTTTTTAGTTAACTGCGGACTAAAGAACCATCCTATAAACAGTACTATCAGCAATCCTCCGAGAGGTAACATAATATTGGAAGTAAGATACTCCATAAAGCCAAAAAGGTTCTTACCAAATATTGTAGCATTGCTCAGGGTTCCAAGAGAAAGAACAGTAACAATTCCCAGGACTGAAACGGCAAGAGTGGCAGCTATCGTTGCCTTTCGCCGTGTCATTTTCAGCTCTTCGGACAAAAAAGCAACTATCACTTCCAGAACCGATATTGTTGATGTAAGTGCAGCAATTGCAAGCAAAAGGAAGAACATCGTTGCAAAGATGTTCCCAAACGGCATTTTCTGAAATATTCCTGGCAGTACAATAAAGGTAAGTCCTGAGCCGGATGCAGGCGAGCCTCCTAGTGCAAAGAGTGCCGGAAAGATTGCTATTCCTGAAATTACGGCAACTGAAGTATCAGCAAGGGCAATCAACGAGGCCGACGATGCAAGCTTTTCATCTTTCCGGATATATGAACCATATGTGATCAGTGTTCCCATGCCGACGCTAAGTGAGAAGAATGCCTGGCCCAGAGCTTTAAGGATGACCTCAGGAGTTAATTTGCTCAGATCAGGATGAAAAAGGAAACGCAGACCTGCTCCGGAACCCGGAAGTGTAACAGACCTTATTGACAGAATAATTAAAAGTATAAACAAACCAGGCATTAAAACTTTAGTATATTTTTCTATCCCGTTTTTTACACCCGATAAGATTATATATGCAGTCATTCCCATGAAGATAATGAACCATAGTACCGGCCGGAAAGAACTTTTTTGAAATGTATCGAACATAGCGGTCAGCTCTCTTTCATTTTTCCCCATTAGATTCCCTGTCACCGACTGATAAAAGTATTCAAGTGTCCATCCTGCAACTGTTGTGTAGAAAGCCAGTATCATGAAGGCTGCTGCCACACCCATTATGCCAATAAGATACCATGGTTTTCCCGGTGCAAGAGCCTTAAACGCTCCATACGGATTTCTAAGTGCAGCCCGTCCAATAATAAATTCCGATGTCATGACGGGAATACCAATTAAAATAACACAAATAAGATAAACGAGAAGAAATGCTCCGCCACCATTTTCACCTGCCACATAAGGAAATCTCCAGATATTTCCCAGCCCTATTGCTGATCCGGCCGCGGCGGCAACAACAGCAAACCTTCCTGAAAAGCTGTCGCGCTGGCCATTTTGCTGATCACTCATAAACTTTTAATTTATTGGAATTTAAAACAACCCAATAAAAGGATTGTATTTCTTATATTAAAAAAATAAGGCCCGAAAGATAATAAACGAAATCTTTTTTATACTATTAATAAATTTTTTATTTTGTCATTTTATAACTCACAAAAATGAAAATATTTAAAACTATCAGCCCTGGAACTTTACGGGCTATGATCGTTCACCTGATCTCTCTCACGTTTCTTATTATCGTTTCGTGCTCACCTCTGAAAATTTACAGCGATCTGCCTGAAGTAAAAGCATGGGAACCTGAAATTGAGAAAATCACAGCACAGGGTCAGACAGAACAATATTCAGATGATGCAGTGATTTTTGCAGGAAGTTCAAGTATCAGGCTCTGGAAAACACTTGCTGAAGATATGAAACCCTACAATGTCATTCAGAGGGGTTATGGTGGTGCAAAACTCAGCGATTATGCTGTTTATGCAGAAAAGATCTTCTCCCCCCTGCCCGGAAGAGCCCTGGTATTGTTCATCGCAAATGATATAACAGGAAGTGAAAAAGATAAAAGCCCCGAAGAGGTTAAAAAACTTTTTTTGAACGTTGTAAAAACTTTCAGGAAGAACCATCCCGGAGCTCCTGTTTTCTGGATACAGATCACACCCACAACATCAAGATGGAAGGCATGGCCGAAGATAAAGGAAGCAAATGAACTAATAAGACAGACCTGTGAAGAAGGAAAGGACCTTTACTTTATCAGTACTGAAAAGGCATTCCTTAATGAAAATGGCATGCCCAGAGATGAATATTTCGTTGCAGATAAGCTTCATCTAAACCAGGAAGGATACAGGATATGGACTGGAATCATAAAAAATGAACTTGATAAAGTCCTGATTAATAAATGATAAAATTATATTATGATGAAACCCACATGTATTGCAAATACAAACACGTATATATATAATTTTCAAACATGTGGGTTCCATCA
>CAZWUB010000218.1:0-5178 GCA_964637415.1 uncultured Rikenellaceae bacterium | reverse complement strand
AAAACCATATCGTTTTATTCGAATGAAACTAACATTTCTTTATGAGCATCAGACCATCTCTTATGGGGAGAATGATTTTTTCGATACTGTTATCACCACGGATCATTTCGTTGAATTCGGATATACCCCTGGTCTGAGGATCCCTGGAATCTGAATCGAATATCTTTTCTCCCCACAGAACATTATCAGCAATAATGAATCCACCGGAAGGAATTTTATCTAAGGCAAGTTTGTAGTAATCGCAATACTCACGCTTGTCTCCGTCGATATAAACAAGGTCGAATTTATAATCGAGCTTTGGTATAATATCCTGCGCTTTACCTGTCATCTGTACGATCTTATTTTCAATGCCGGCTTTCATGAAATAAGAACGAGCGAACTCCGTAATCTCATCATTGATTTCAATTGTGATCAGTCTTCCTCCGGGTTTAAGTCCCTTTGCAAGGCAGATTGCTGAATATCCGGTGAAAGTTCCGATTTCCAGAATGAATTCAGGTCTTATCATCAGGGAAATAAATTCAAGCAGCTTTCCCTGGAAGTGACCGGTTGACATGTTAGGATTGACGAACCTGATATGTGTTTCCCTGTAAAGATCTTCAAGAACAGGGTCTTCCGGGGTGGAGTGTTCACGAAGATATTTCTCAAGAATCTTATCCATTTCTATTTGTAAATCAGTGTTGACAAAGTGTCCGGGGCAAAAATTTCATTTGCTATTTCGAGCACATCTGAGGGGGTAATCTTGTCTATTTTCGCACAGATATCCCCGAGCGTATCAATTTTATTGAAGACCAGGAGATTTTTTCCCAGGCTCAGCATCAGACTTTCATGGTTTTCATATCCTCTTGCCAGGTAACCTTTTATCTGTTTCTTTGCTGAATGCAGCTGAAGTGTTCCCAGCTTTGATTTTCTCAGCCTGGTAAGCTCAGAATTAATAACTGCTATGCTCTTTTCAAGGTTATGATTGTCGGTTCCGAAATAAATTGAAAAGATCCCTGAGTCCCTGTATGAATTATAGCCTGATTCAACAGTATAGGCCAGACCTTTTTTCTCCCGCAGTGATAAATTCAGTCTTGAATTAAGACCCTGTCCTCCGAGTATATTATTGACAAGGAACATGCCTGTCCTGTGTTTGTCCTTATAACCGTATGCAATATTGCCTATGATGCAATGGATCTGGTTCGTATCTTTCTTTTTGATTAATGTTGACGGTTTATATATATGTTTTTTATTCCTACGTTTTGTTATTTTCTTCCGGGGAATGTGCCCGAAGTATTTCGTGAAGATGCGGATTACTTTTGTATCGGGGATATTGCCTACAGTGCAAAAGACTGTTTCGTATGTGTCATAATTTGATGCCACGAATTCCCTGAGAGATTCCCGGGTGAAAGACTTTATTAATTCCGGTGTACCGAGTATACTTCTGCCTAGCGCCTGTCCTTCAAAGACCATTTCTTCAAACTCATCAAAGATCAGTTCGGCAGGGCTGTCGAGGTAAGAATTTATTTCTTCTATTATAACATCTTTTTCTTTTGTTATCTCTTTTTCGGGGAATGTCGAATTGTATGTTAGATCGCTTATTATATCTACTGCTTTTTCAAAATCTTCTTTAAGGACAGATGCATGAATGGCTGTTTCCTCTTTGGTGGTATATGCATTCAGTTCACCTCCTGCATTGTCAAGGCAGCTGAAAATATAATAAGGTTTCCGTTTGACTGTGCCCTTGAACAGCATATGTTCAATAAAATGAGCCATCCCGTGTTCCTGGTTCCTCTCGTCCCGTGATCCGGTGTTCAGTATCAGTCCGCAATGTGCAACCATTCCGTTTGTCCGGTGGTGGACAAGTCTTATTCCGTTATCGAGTTTATAATGAAGCAGTTCCATTCAGTAAGATTGAGTTCAGGGTTCCGGGTTTAAAGTATTCGGTATTCAGTATTCGGTATTCGGTAACGACTTACAGATCACCACTTACCGATTACCGATTACCGATTACCGATTACTGATTACTGAATACCGGATCAAACCCATTCCTGTGACCAAACCAGTAGTTTGAAATAATTAATTCTGATAAGGCCGTAAATGTAACATATATGAAAATCATTGCAAATTGATTTTTTTTGTGTAATGTTTGGGTTAAATGAAATTGAAATATATATTTGCAGTCCGAAAAGGAGGTGCCATAGCTCAGTCGGTAGAGCAATGGACTGAAAATCCATGTGTCCCCGGTTCGATTCCTGGTGGCACCACAAAAAAACGTAGAAACGCCATGCATGGCGTTTCTACGTTTTTTTGTGACAATCCAATAAATCAAACAGGGTTTGATTTATTCTGATATTTACCCGGATTATCGATTATATATCTTCGGATTCTGGATAATTCAGATTCTGTTCTTATGATTATGTCATAAAACCGAGGTTGCCACGCAAAATCAATATTCATTTTTTTTGAATATGTTGTAACAGCGGATTTCACACCACGGATAATTGATGATAAATTTTTAATTTGCGGGGCAAATTCATTTCGATATAGAACATGGAATTTTCCCATGATTTTGTTGTTATATTGGTTTTCGCCAATTATGATTATTGCGTGAAAATGGTCGGGCATAATAACGTATTCATCAAGGGTAATATTCATATCGGGCCGAATTTCCGGTATTCTTAACCATTCATCCCGTAAACAGATCCCGATTTCGGATAATATCATTTTCCCGCTTTCGATTTCCCCTAAATAATGCAATCTGTCTTTTGTGCAAATGGTGATAAAATATTTTCCGGGTTTTGAATAATCATATCCCGGATATCGTTTGGAACCAATATGATATTTATTCCTGAAAAGGGCACACATATCAATTGCAGCAACCCATTTTATTTTGTTTTAATTGAATAAACAGCCAGGTAGTCACCATGCCTGATGAATAATCTCCCTTTATTTATTGTGGGATGAGAAAAATACGGGCCGTCGCCTTTGGTGACCTGAAAAGAGCTGACAAGATCAAACTTCTGACCATCCGGCCTTAACAATCCGACATGTCCGAATTTTTCCTCAATTATATAGAGCATCCCATCAGCCGAGATTATTGCGCCTTTATTGTACCAGTCAGTTATCCACATTGTTTTTCCTGTAGTCCAGTCAACACAGATCCATTTCCCCTTTGAGTTTGTTATATGATTTGAACTGAAAATATAATTTCCGAGAAGTACCATGCCTCCGACATGGGGATCAAGATCCGTGTTCTTCCACACGATGACCGGATCTGTCCCATCCTGATTGATTTTGATCTTTATAGCTACCTGATCATATCCGTTAGCTGCAAGTATATGGCCATCGCGATATACAGGAGTATTCACCCGGTTCCTTCTTTCAAGCTGTTCAGTATTCAATCCTTCGCAGTGGATTTTCCAGAGAAGTTTTCCGTTTAATGCATTAACTGCAATCAGATGATGTGCCGTCCAGGTGACAATTATTTTGTTGCTTCCATTCCGGATAAGCAGGGGATTTACATAATTTGTCAGTTCATTTACAGGCGGTGCTTCCCATATTGTTTTCCCGTTTTCAACATTGAAAGCAACCATTGAAGCTATATTGCCCCCGGGAGTCCCGATTACTTTATTATCAACTATCAGAGGCGATTCAGAAACTCCGTTAAGAGGTTCTGAAGCATTATATTTTTTGAAATAATTTACTGACCAGATAATTTTCCCGTCCTTTCCTATACATACAAGTTCTCCCTGTCCGCCAACAACGAAGATCCTGTTATCAGAAAAAGAGGGAGTACAGCGGCTTTCAGGAAAATTGGTTACCACAGAGGAAACGCCATATACTACTTCCCATTTTTTCCTGCCGTTCTGGTCAAGGCATGTAAGAACGTCATTTTCGCCCTTTCTGCCGGTAATATATATTGCATCATCAGTGACAGTTGCACTTGACTGTCCCTTTCCTATTCCTGTGGTTTCCCAAAGCAGCTGTGGCCCGGCTGCCGGCCATTCTTTCAGCAGTCCTTTTTCATTATAGATCCCGCTGCGCTCTGGTCCGCGGAAACCTGAAATCTGTCCGCTTGAGACGCCTGTACTAAGTGATAATAGAATTATTATCAGAACTGGTTTCATAAATTTCCGGCCCATAGGTTTTATTTTCCGGCCAGTGTATATGCCACGATACAATTTTTGAAGAATGTCGGAACAAGCAACAGATTCATTTCCTGAATGAATTCAACATCGGCTGTATTGCTGCCTGCTGTTTTGGGAGCCAGCATTGAAATCCTGCTGTTATCGGGATTTATCATGAAAATCTCGCCTTCCCAGTCTGTCACAATGTAATAACCGGGAATTCCGGTATATGCGATCCCGTCACCCCTGTTAACACCGTCTGTAATCAGTGAACGTGCTTTGGTTCCGATATCAATTCCGGCAAAATCCTGTCCGCCCTGTGATGCAACAAGCAGCCGCTCTCCATCCCACAGAAGTCCGTTTGGGCCATTAAGTCCTTCGGTAAGCCAATCTGTAATTTTCCCTCCGGAATACTTGTGGATCTTATTTGCATCTGTATCGGAAATATACAGGTTGCCTTCATCATCAGAAGTAATATCATTCAGCATGCCTGCACCGGCTATTGGTATTTTACGGATAATCTTTCCTGCCGGGATATCCATTACCACAACTTCATCAACATCAGCAGCAAATAATGTGTCAGCAACTATTGCCATTCCTTTAGGGGAGCTGAGCCCCTCAATCCAGCGCAGTTCAATGATCTTACCTGTTTTGTCAATTTTTGAAATAAAACCATTGCCATCCTTTTTTCTTGGTTCAAAATTCAGGTTCGACACATAAAGAATATCACGTTTCCTGTCAAGGATCACTGATTCAGGTGTAAGAAGAAGTGTGTCTGTCCGCCAGGCTTCAACAAGTTCGAATTGTTTCAGGGCAACCGGTTCGCCGGATTCTGAAGTTTTCTTTGTTCCTGATTTGCAGGCTGACGCAGTTATCAGGAAGAAGAGGCAGAGGCTGAGGATAAGGTTAAGGTTGAGGTTAAGGTTGAGGTTGAGATGAGTGTTCTTTTCCATTTTTTGATGCTTTAAACGATTTGTAATATTGTAACCGAATCTTGAATCTTAAATTTTGAATCTGGAATCTGAAACCCTGAAACCCTGAAACCCTGAAACCCTGAAACCCTGAAACCCTG
>CAZWUB010000217.1:0-5209 GCA_964637415.1 uncultured Rikenellaceae bacterium | reverse complement strand
GTTCCTGGTTTATTCCGCCAGTGGATGCTGGACAGATGCATATTGTCTGGGTATGCTTGAATTCACAGGTAAAGATCCTCTTGATAAAAATGCCTGGAAGAAATTTCCTGAACCCGTTTTCAAAGAGCGACCTGAAGCCGGAGCTTATGCTCCGGGACATAACAGCTTTTTCATGTCACCGGATGGCAGGGAAAACTGGATACTTTATCATGCAAATCCATCACCCGGACAGGGATGCGGAAGGTTCCGCTCACCCAGAGCTCAGAAGTTCGTTTTCAGAAAAGATGGCAGTCCGGATTTCGGAATCCCAGTCGATCTGAATACTCCTATGTCTCTTCCTACTGAATTTTAACGGTAATGGAAGAATAAGTGTCTGATTTAAATGCATTTATACGGAAGTATTTACAGCTTTCATGCCTATAATGAATTTTACATTATTTGTTCCATCTTGAATTTCTTTGATTTTCATAAGTAAATTTTTTTTAAATAATTCTGTAACTAATAGAAGCACATATAGATTATATCCCCAAACTAACTAAGAATGATTGTTTTTATTATCGTCTTATATTTCCATATATTTGCAAATAGTCAGTATTATTGGACTCAAAATAGAATTACAATGAACAAAATAGCGGAGGCTTCAGGGGTTTCTTTGGATTACCTGGCAGGAGAAGGCATAAACGCCTCTTTTGTTAAGCAAACATTAATCCGTGATTACATAACACAACAAGCTTTTACACCGTAAAATAGAATAATTATGAACTTACAGTATATTTCCGACAGCACAGGACGGACAACGGGTGTATTTATCCCCATTAACGAATGGAACGATCTGAAAAAAAAATACAAAGGCATTGAGCAGGAAGAAGTCGACATACCTCAGTGGCACAAGGATTTGGTAAGGCAGCGACTTGAAGATTACCGCAAAAATCCCGGTTCTGCTATAGATTTTGATTCTGCTATGGATGATATTGAAAAAGAACTGTAATGTATAAATCCATTATCCTGCCACTTGCTAAGCAGGATATTCGGGAAGCTGCTTTGTGGTACAAACAGCGCAATAAAGGGCTTGGTAAAAAGTTCACAGCAGAAGTCCGGGAAAAAATCCGTTTTATAAGGGAAAACCCGCCAGCTTCCAATGTTCGTTACGATGATGTAAGGACAGCCGTTTTAAACATTTTCCCCTATATGGTTCCTTATACCATTGACGAATCCGGCAAAGCAATTGTTGTTTCTGCTGTCTTTCATACAAGCCGTGCCCCGGAACTATGGAAAACAAGATAAGAAAAGCCCCGATTAAGGAGCTTTCCATTTTTATCTATATATAAACAAGGAAGAAAGCAATAACAATTAATCTATTCATAGCATAATCATTTTTAAATGCCTGAAACAATTAATCCATTATCAGGCTTTTTTAGCCGGAACCCCTTCTTTTGTAATTACAACCGGCTTTATGAAACCATTCTCATCAAATTCCATTTTTTCAATACATACTTCCCTGGCATTACGGTCTTTTTGTCCCAGCGGCCTGCGGTGGTAAACAATGTAATACTTTTCAGTGCCGGGTATCCGGATAACCGAATGGTGACCGGCCCCCGTGGCAATTGAAGGATCCTGCTGAAGTATTCTTCCTATCCTTTCGAAAGGCCCGAAGGGTGAGTCACCTATCGCATATGCAACACTGTAGTTTGGTCCGGTCCATCCACCTTCCGACCACATAAAATAATATTTGCCGTTGCGGATGAACATGAACGGACCTTCAACATAATTCTTCGGGGTTATTTCTTTGAACAATGTTCCGTCTTCCATTGGTTCGACTCCCGTAAGATCATCTTTGAGTTTGACAATATTGCAATGCCTCCAGCCTCCGTAAATAAGGTACAGCTTTCCATCGGAATCTTCGAAAACAAACTGATCGATAGGCTGGGCACCGTTGTGAAACTTATCTATAAGAGGTTTGCCAAGGTAATCCCTGTACGGACCTTCCGGCTTATCGGAAATTGCTACACCTATGCCGCCGGCCTCATTATCAGACTGAATATCATTGGCGCCAAACAACAAAAAATACTTTCCGTTCTTCTTTATGACAGATGGAGCCCACATCGCCTTTTCAGCCCATTTGACTGAGGAAGTATCAATTATCCTTTCATGTTTTTTCCAGTTTGTAAGATCTTTTGAGGAAAACGCATCCATAAAGACCTGATCCTTATAGGGTGCTGAATATGTCGGGTATATCCAGTACTTTTTATTGTAAATTGTTCCCTCCGGATCTGCGTACCATCCCGGAAATACCGGATTACCTGAATAATGTATCTGGTTAGTGCATCCTGATATTAATCCGGAAACCAAAATTAAAATTGGAATTGTTCGCTTCATGATACTTAAATTTCATAGTTAACATACTTAGTGAATCCTTAGTGATAACCTTAGTGCTCTTTGTGAAATACTTAGTGCTCTTTGTGGTTAAACAACCATGCTTATTTAACCACAAAGGACTCAAAGGTTTTCACAAAGAGCACGAAGGAATACAATAAATTGAGAATATTTTTGAATGACACAGATTAAGTTAATAATAGAACAAATGGAAATTATATTTTTAAATTGATAGAAAAATAACCAATTAATCCTATTTTGTAGTTAACTTTTCAGGCATTATAATCAAATATTGAATTTATTATTATGGAAGTCAGATACATCCGAAGTAAATCCTTGATATTAAGCTTAATAATTGCATTGATCTTAATTTCCTGTGATAGTAAGAAAGCCGGCATAAAAGTTGTTTTCCCCAATGTAAGTGAACCGGTTCAGATCACAAAGAGCGATAAAGAACATCTTTTTGCAAGTTACTACGGCATCAATTCATGGAGCAGGGATCAGAGGTATGTCACAGTGTTGGAAACCGACATAAAATACAAGCTTCCTGATGAAAATGAGCCGGCTACACTGGGGCTTGTTGACCTGAAGACCAATGATTTCATTCCATTGACGCAGACACGGGCCTGGAATTTTCAACAGGGATGTATGGCCCACTGGCTGGCAACATCACCGGATTCACTTATTATTTATAATGATTTCAGGGATGGGAAATACCTTTCTGTTATTCTGAATGTTCATACCGGAAAAGAGATAAAGACAATCCCTCATCCGGTAAGCGCTGTTTCCCCCGACGGAAAAGAGGCTGTAAGTATAAATTTCTCGAGGTTAAGAATTACCCGTCCCGATTATGGATATGGCGGCAACGGCCAGGATCCGCAGGCGGATATCCCATTGCCTGATAATGACGGACTTTCCCTTGTAAATCTCGAAACAGGTGAAGCAAAACTTATAGTTTCGCTTGCACAGGTTAAGGAGCTTGTTCCTCCGGTCACAGAGGGTTTTATCGGCTGGTTCAATCATACTCTTTTCAGCAGAAATGGTTCAAAGATATTCTGGCTGTCACGTCAGATGGATGGAAAGAAGCGGATTACCACATCACTGACTGTAAACAGGGATGGCACTGATCTGAGACGGTGTTTCCCGGATAACTGGGAAGGTTCTCATTTCGACTGGCTGAATGATGATGAGCTGATGGTAACTGCCAATTACCAGGGAAAACAATATGCACATGTTCTCTTTACTGTCGGCCAGCAGGATTATAAGAGACTTGGGAACGGATTGCTCGATTATGACGGACACGGTACTTTTTCACCCGATCAGCTTTGGATGGTAACTGATACATATCCGGGTGCCGGACTGCGGGAGCAGAAAATATATCTGATGGACATGAAGACCGAAGCCGTACTGCCGCTTGGAAGATTTGTGCACCCTGCTGAATTCAACGGATACTGGCGCTGCGATATACATTGCAGGTGGAGTCCTGAAAGTGATATGATAGGATTTAACTCTGTCTATACCGGAAGCCGACAGGTATATCTAATGAAACTGAATTATTGAACTGCTATTTGTCTCCTAAGTGAAACCTTTGTGAACCTTTGTGAAAACCTTCGTGTCCTTTGTGGTTAAATAGGCATGGTTGTTTAACCACAAAGAGCACAAAGGATTACACAAAGGACACGAAGGCATACAACTAGTTGGGTTTTTTATGTATTTTACTTAATAAATATTTGAATAATGAGAAAAGTAATTATCCTTTACAGTTTGCCTGTTTTACTGATGTTATGGTTAGTGAGTGCTAATTCTGGTAATGCGGCAGCTCAGACAGGGGACGACACCCTCACCTTTGTTCATATTACCGATGTCCATATCTGTAACCTTACCGGATATCACCCTGCTTTTGTACAGAAAAGGCAGCAGTTTGGGAATGGCATCAACACTTATCCCGGATTTCTGAATACTGTTCCTGAAAAAGTAAATGCTGATTTTGTTGTGGTTACGGGGGATAATATTGACTATTACGAGGCTGAAACGGAAAAAGGAGATATGCTCGATACGCAGATCGAACAGTATGCACGGATACTCGATAACAGCAAAATACCGGTTTACCTTACTCTAGGGAACCACGACATTGCAAGTTACAGAATCACTCCCGGTCCGTGGACTGGCAATAACCAGCTTCAGTCCGGTAAAGCAAGAGCTGCCTGGATGAGAAATGTTCCATGCTTCAAAGACGGAACTTACTACAGCCATGTTTATAAAATTGATACCACTACTTTCAGACTCATATTTCTTGACGATGCATATTACGCGACACCTGAAATCTCTGACGGGGAATTATCATTTTCAGTTGATCCCTACCAGCTCAGATGGCTCGATGCACAGATGAATGCTTCTCCTTCAGACGTTGAAATAATCTTCATGCATATACCTCTCCCGCAAGGCAAACCTGTCGATGATAAAATCCTCACGGAACCTACATCAACCTATTCATCAAAAACAGAAGTATTTAACCTGTTCAGCGTGTTGGAAAAGAATTCTTCATCGACATTGATCTTTGCAGGACATAATCATGTAAATGACATTAACAGGTATAAACTGCCCGACGGGGATGTTCTGACACAGGTAAGGACCGGAGCTCTGGGATATGATGCAAACAACTGGAGAGTAATAAAAATAACGAAAAACAATATCCTTATCAGCCATCCGGGAAGTACTAAAACAGAATATACTGTAACTTTAAACTAAACCTTTGTGAACCTTTGTGTAATCCTTTGTGTCCTTTGTGGTTAAATAAGCATTGTTGTTTAACCACAAAGGACACGAAGGTAAACAC
>CAZWUB010000216.1:0-5258 GCA_964637415.1 uncultured Rikenellaceae bacterium | reverse complement strand
AATTCAGAAGTTTTGTTCTTCCTTCGCTGTTCGTTTGTTCTTCATTCTTACTTCTTCTTATTTTTCTTCCTATTTTACTTCTTATTTTCTGACTTCTCAAAATAGTACCCCGGATGCGGTGGCTGGTTATAAACAACATTCTGCCATGCAACACCCAGACGGTAAACAGGATCGTGCATAAGGGTAACAATCCTGTGATCTGTCGGGATTGTTGTGGTGAAGAGAAGAAGAGATGAATTATCAATCCCCCGGAATACTACTTCTTCCCTCCAGTCACCCAGAATGTCTGCACTTATTACGGGCGTTGCCTTGGTTCCGTTAATTGAGGAAGCTCCCAATTTGGATGCATCGAGCAACCTGACAGGTTTATGGTTAATATAATCCCAGTCATCAATGAATGTCCTGTCAAGCAATTCATCCTGAAGATCACCGTCCCAGTATATCCTGAAATTAACAGATGGCGTTGACTCAGTGATCTTGTGGCCCTTCACATTATATATCCCTTTTGTGGCCGATGACCACAATTCAAAGCCTCTGTGATCAGGATAAATATCAGCTGCGTTACCACGGCCAACATCACTGTTGTCGGGGATACGAAGAAGTATTTTTCCGTCCGCTGCGCTATGAAGCACCGATCCCCATCCTCCTGTCTCTTTTACCGCCCACACTTCCAGCCCTGGAACATCGGGATCCAGGTCTGAAAGGTGCATTGCATCCCCATGCCCCATGCCGGTTGTATACATAGGTGTGCCATCGTCGTCATAGGCGCTTGATCCGTAAACTATCTCATCTCTTCCGTCACCGTCGATATCACCAACACTTAGATTATGGTTTCCCTGTCCCATATATTCCGGATGCCCTTTATCGGAATCAAAGAACCACCTCATTGATAATTTATTATCTCTCCAGTCCCATGCAGCAATTGTAAGTCTTCCATAATATCCCCGGCAGAAAACCGGGCTTGGATGGATGCCATCGAGGTAAGCAACTCCTGCAAGGAACCTGTCGCAACGGTTTGCCCTGCATTCGTTTGCTCCCCATGCACAGATATCTCCCCTGCCGGGAACATAATCAGCAGTGGCAAGAGCCGCTCCCGTAATGCCATCAAAAATTGTAAGATATTCAGGACCTGTTACAATTCTTCCTACTTCATTAACGTAATCAGCATCAGCGTCACCAATAGGTTTACCCGTTCCGTCAATAGTCCCGTCAGCTGTTTTACAGGCTACCTCCGCCCTTCCGTCGCCATCGAAATCAAAAACAAGGAACTGGGTATAGTGTGCTCCAGCCCTGATATTTGTACCCAGATTGATCCTCCATAATTGTTTGCCGTCAAGTTCATATGCATCAAGGATCACATTTCCGGTAAAGCCATCCTGCGAATTATCCCTGGCATTTGATGGATCCCACTTAAGGACTAACTCATACTGACCGTCACCATCGAGGTCTCCGACTGATGCATCACCGGGTGAGTAATTATATTGCCGCGGACCGGCAGGAGGATCGCCGGACTTATAACCGGGTGGGATTAATGCCGGCCTGCCACTTCTTATAAGAGTATCGCCGGAGCGGTCCCGTGGTTGTCCGGGAGATCTGGCAGGTCTTACCACCTCACCCTTTACTGTTCCCGACGGAGGCCTGTTGAGAGGTATCCTGAAATAATTAACTGAGCGCACACCACAGGTATCGGAATCTTTCTGTTCTTTGCCCCTGATGACAGCCCTGACTGAATAAACTTCATTTGCCGAAATCCTGTCTGTGAAATTTGTTGATTGAATCAATGGCTTATTATTAAGCCTCATACCACCTCTGTACAGGTTGAAACCCACCATTTCCGGATCTGTACCGAGCATACGCCAGCTTATAAAAACCTCATCAGGGTTTATGCGGATTGCAACGATTCCCCGGTCAAGATCCTCCATCTGACGCCCGGGCTTATCACTACCGACAGACTGCACAAGGATAAAACCTGATACAATAAGAAACAGCAAATATATATACTTCATAGGGGTACGAATTTCAAAACCTCTGTGGAACTCTGTGTGTTCTCTGTGGAACTCCGTGTAATAAAATATTTTAAAAACTCATACGGGATATTCAGATCAGATTATTTTTTAGCTTTTCCCAGAAGTATATCTGTCAGGTTTTTGGCAGCTTTCAGGTTCTCAAAGCTTTCCGGAAGGAGAGCATGATCAATATATTCATTATATATCCAGGGATCGCCTATTGCAAAAACATAACCATTACCATAACCGGCTTCAGCCATCAGAACTTTCCCGTTTTCAGTAAGGATTGCCTTTGCATTTTTACTGAGCTCAATGTCCGAAACCTCCTTGATATAGATCTTTGAAACACCTTTGAATAAAGGATGATCCGGAAGATTTTTAACGGCTCCCATTTCCCAGTCGCGGTTAATAACAGGATAAAGGCTTACATGATTGAATTTCATCCCGAATTTTGAAGCAAGCTGGTTGAGATGGGTGAATTCACAGTTGGGAGCATCATTGGCAAGTATTGCAAGGACACCTCCTTTTTTAACCCATTTCTTTATTGCTTTTATGTCATCAGGAAGAATGTAATTAGGTGATTTGGATTCAGTTGTGGTATCAGGATCCGTAATTATGTAAATATTTATTTTACTCAGTGTTTCCCTGGTCGGCTTTTTAAGAGTCGCTAAAACGGCGCCCCGGCTCCTGAAGATTTCACCCCATTGAGAATATCCGCTGAACTCCTGATCCGACCACAGATAATGAAACGGATTGCCTGTCTTTGCATTTGTCTCGCGGTTGAACCAGTTGTCAAGCCCAACCACAGGCTGTGCTGACAGAGTTGTAAAATGTAATGCGACCATCAGAAGAAAGGCCGCTGACTGTTTCTTATAATTTTGTGTTTTCATATTTTAAAGATAAAAGTTAAAAGTTAAAAGACAAAAGTTAAAAATACTATCTTTCCGCATAGAAAATTGTAAGTAATCATTATTCTGATTGATTTATGAACAAGTACATTCTGATTGTTTCAGCTTCAATAACCTGTTTACCGTTCTTAAGCGTGGAATCACAATCCGGGTTGAAAATAACACCCGGAGAATTATGGCCTGATACGGAAGGTTTTCACATCAATGTTCACGGAGGCGCCATCCTGAAGCATAAGGGGACATGGTACTGGTTTGGCGAATCACGCCTGACCAAAGGAGAGAGAGACAGAACAAACTACGGTGTCGGATGTTATTCGTCAAAAGATCTGCTGGAATGGGATAATGAGGGACTGGCTCTTCAGGTCATTGATGATACAACCAGCCTTCTTCGTCCGGGATGTGTGATAGAACGTCCGAAAGTGATTTACAACAAAAAGACAGGCAAATTCGTGATGTGGTTCCATCATGAACTGAGAGGTCAGGGATACCGTGCTGCACTGACAGGGGTTGCAGTAAGTGATAATATAAGTGGTCCCTATAAATATTTAAGAAGTCTGAGGCCGAATGCAAAGGAATGGCCGGTAAATTTTCCGGATGAATTTAAAAATATTTCTGTAAATGAAGCAGATTTTAAAGGCAAGCCGGCTGAGCGGATAAAAGCAGTAAAGGAGGGGCTTTATCTCCGCAGGGATTTTGAAGGCGGCCAGATGGCCCGCGATATGACCCTGTATGTCGACAGGGATGGAAAAGCTTATCATATTCACTCATCGGAGGAAAACATGACACTTCATTTTTCTGAACTCACTGATGATTACCTCGACTTTACAGGTAAGTATTTCCGGGTCCTTCCGGGTGAATCAAATGAAGCTCCGGCAATCTTTTATACAAATAAAAAATATTATATGTTCACATCCGGGACAACGGGATGGAAACCGAACCCCGGGAGACTCGCTTCAGCAGATAAATTAACAGGAGAATGGAAATCACTGGGAAATCCCTGCAGGGGTACAACTGACGAAAATAATACTACTTTCAGGTCTCAGAGTACATTCGTTTTACCACTGAATCCGAAGAAAAATAAATTCATTTACATGGGCGACAGATGGATACCTGAAAATCTTGCCGACAGCCGTCATATCTGGCTGCCGGTTGAATGGGAAGGTGATATTCCTGTAATAAAATGGCACCAGTCATGGGATCTGAAACAATTTTAAATCAAATAATCATGAAAAAACTTAATCTAGTTATTGCCATATTTTTACTGGCATCAGTCATTTCCGGTAATGCACAAAAAAGCGTTCCCGATAATGTACTTTCAAAAAAAGAAATCAAAAAGGGCTGGAAGCTGCTGTTTGATGGTAAGACTTCAGAAGGCTGGATGAATGCCCGGACAAAGAGTTTCCCGGCAAACGGTTGGGAAATTAAGGACGGGATGCTCACAATAAATCCTGAAACTAAAGCAAAAGGCGGAGGTGGTGATATTGTGACTGTTGACAAGTTCAGGAATTTTGAACTGTCGGTTGATTTCCGGTATGCAAAGGGAGCCAACAGCGGCATAAAGTATTTTATTGACACCGAGTCGGATAACGGAAAACGGGCCTCAATTGGATGTGAATACCAGGTACTCGACGACAGGATACATCCCGATGCAAAGGCCGGAGTGGGCGGTAACCGTACCCTTGCAGGACTTTATGACCTTATAGCTCCCCGTGAAAAGAAAGACAACGGGGAAGATGTGTGGAATACTGCAAAGATAGTAGTTAATGGTAATAAGGTGCAGCATTGGCTCAACGGTCAGCTTACAGTTGAATATGAAAGAGGAAATGCCGCGTGGAAGGAACTTGTTGCAAAAAGCAAATTCAAAGATATTAAGGGATTCGCTGAGGTTGAGGAAGGAAGAATACTTCTGCAGGACCACGGGAACCTGGTGTCGTTTAAGAATATGAAGATAAGGGAGATTAAGTAACGGCGCAGGGGCACAGGGGCACAGGGGCGCAGGGGCACAGGGGCGCAGGGGCAAGAAGGCGTTACGGCGTTAGGGTGTTACGGCGTTACGGCGTTACGACGTCAGGGTGTTACGGCGTTAGGGTTTCGAGGTTGAGGTTGAGGTGCGAACAAAGGCTCCCCTCCTGGGAGGGGCTGGGGGTGGGTAAATTAGAGGTTGAGGTTGAGGTTGAGGTTGAGTTGCGAACAGAGGCTCCCCTCCTGGGAGGGGCTGGGGGTGGGTAAATTAGAGGTTGAGGTTAAGGTTGAGATTACATTGTTTTCGTAACTTTGTCTTATTGATTAACTAATTTAAACCGCGAAAATTATGAGATCAGCATTGTTAGTATCCGCTGTAATT
>CAZWUB010000215.1:0-5280 GCA_964637415.1 uncultured Rikenellaceae bacterium | reverse complement strand
ATGTAGGCAGTCCGGAATGTCTGTGAAGTATGTGAACCTTTATTGATTATACTCATGAGCTCTTCTACTTCGTTTTTGGTCAGTTTAATTTTATACCGTATCATTTGTATATTTTCTTACAAATATACAAATATATTTTAACAATACGTCATATTATATTTAACATAACACTAGGTATGATTATAGGCTTCCCTAACGATTTCATTACTGCGTATGATGAAAATGGATAGTTAGTTGCTAGGCTACCATATAACTCTGGTCTGAGCTTATGTATTACTGCCGAGGCAATAAGTAAAATAATTCCGTAAAATTTACGGTGCATAATATAGAGGACTTCGTGTGGCATGCAATGCCAGGCATGAAGTCTCCCGTTGCTCTATCCCGATAAACCGGGACAGGATATCCGTGAACCCGACTTTAAGCTATGCACTTACCGCCGTTATTCGTGATCCATGAGCAGCTTCATTTAAGTCTGATCAGGTGGTTTTTGGGTTCTATGTTGATGCCGTTTTTACATTTTCATTGATTTATCACTTTTCAATCTTTGACACTGATTATGTCCTGGTTAAAGATTGGGATATTAAAAAAACTATTGCTGCATTAAAACATTCCGGGCACAAAATACTAACTGAAAATTAGTTCACCTTTATTGAAGCCAGGGATTTTATTAAAGATGACTGGCTGGTTGAAACAGAAGCTGATTGCGTCGTTACAGTTTTGTGGCCCTCCCGAGTACTCGGGACGGGGTACTAAGACCCTGGCCGGTGCTTTCGTCGGGTAACACAACCTCCCCATATTGCCGGGCCGTCAGACTCTCGTTATGAGTCATACTCAGGTTCCCAGCCTATAAGGAACCTGGACTTGGAAGAATCGATAAAAATTTGTAAATTTGAGCATGGCAAAAAAATGGCAATATATTGATATCGAGATCGATAAATTGACAAACTCTCTGGAGAATTTAATCACAGGCGATAACTTTCCCACTGATATTGTTATTACCGACCTGAATGATTTTAAATCAATAACAAAAAAGGAAGGTTGGTTATTCGATTGGAAATCTGAGTTCAAGTTGCCTGACAGAGATGTATATAAACTTACTATTGTAAATAACCAGACTGTTATTCAGGGATTAATCAGTCTTTCCGTAAAAACGGATCACGTTTATATGCATTTAATCGAGTCTGCCCCTTTTAACAAGGGGAAAGATAAAGTTTATGCAGGAGTCCCTGGTAATCTTGTAGCCTTTGCTTGCAAATTATCCTTTCAGAGAGGATTTGAAGGATATTTATCATTCCTCTCGAAAACCAATTTGATTAATCATTATGCAAAAACACTTGGAGCGACCCATGTTGGTGGTAATCTAATGATTATTAATACTGTCGCAGCTTTAAAATTGATAAACAAATATTTTGACAAATAATATGGGACTTATCAGAGAACCAAAAGACATTGATTTCTACGTTGACCCTCGACCATTGACAGTTAAAGAGCAGAAAATGATCAGCGACTTTATAAAGGCTGATAAAATAAAAAATAAACGTAGAAAGAAAATTAAAATAAGTACGAACGCATAATAAGGAGGACTTCGTGTGGCATGCAATGCCAGGCATGAAGTCTCCCGTTGCTCTATCCCGATAAACCGGGACAGGATATCCGTGAACCCGACTTTAAGCTATGCACTTACCGCCGTTATTCGTGATCCATGAGCAGCTTCATTTAAGTCTGATCAGGTGGTTTTTGGGTTCTATGTTGATGCCGTTTTTACATTTTCATTGATTTATCACTTTTCAATCTGCTGACTTCCTGAGAACGCAGTCCGCCGGAATAAAAGGTTTTTAGACAACTTGTCCCGATTTATCGGGAGACTCCCGTTATATGTAAGGTTTTAAACACCACACAATTATACAAACATGACAATTACCCTACACTTAACTAAAAAAGCAAGCATTTTCATTTATATGCCAGGAGACCAATACACAAGTCAGAAGTAAACGCCACAATAGAGTTTACATAATCGTCATTTGAAAGAAATTTTAGAACTCATAAGTTTAATTACCTTAGTGTAATTTTGAAAGAAATTCTTAATATTAAAAAGGTATTTATGGAACTTGAGTTATAACTTTTTAAGCAAAAATGAAATGAACTTTTTATATGAAGTCCCAGGAATCAGCGGATGGGCAATTATGCTCTTCGTCACGTTTACTTTGATTGCTTTTAATGAATTTGGACGAACTACAAAATGGGGAGGGATTTTTCTTTTCTTTATTCTTCCGATAGTGCTAACTATTTTTATATGGCCAAAAACTGCGGCTCCAGGTAATGAGTATGGAACAGGTACTTGGTTTAATTGGGTTAAGACTTATTCAGCTCTTGCCGGTTGTCTCGGTTTTATGGCTATCCGGTATATTCCTTCACTGGCAAAAAAGAAATGGGTTCTTTTTTTCCCTGCGGGTATTCTTGCAATAAATATCCTTGAAGCTTGTATCAGGGATTTTCAGGTGTACAGTTACGGTCTCTGGGAAGGCGGATATGTTGATAATCTATGGGCAATGTCAGGTTCGTGGAATATAATGAACGGAATTGCAGGAATACTGAATATTTTAACAATCTGCGGCTGGTTGGGCATATTTGTCTCAAAAGACAAATCAAAAGACATGATCTGGCCTGATATGATTTGGGCATGGATTATTGCTTATGATCTATGGAACTTTGCATATACTTATAATTGTATTGCTGATCACTCTTTTTATTGTGGTGTTGCATTGCTTCTTTCATGCACAATTCCTGCATTTTTTATTAAAAAAGGGGCATGGCTTCAACATAGGGCATCAACTCTAGCCTTGTGGATAATGTTTGTAATGACCATTCCACAGTTTGCTGACAAAATTGCTCCTGTACCTACATCCCATAAGCCTGAAGCGTTCTTTATAGTCAGTTTAATTGCTTTATTAGCAAATTTGGCTCTCTTTGCTTATCAATCTACTATAATTTTTAAGAATAAAAAGAATCCATTCAAGGATGAAATATATGCAGGAACTAAAACATATCAGAACGTACTTGCAGAGAATGTATAGGTAAGATTTTTTAAGCTGAATTTTTAATTAGCATTGCTAACATTATTAAATATTTAGCCCATTTATGTTAAATGGGAATACTAACATCCCGTAATCCATATGCCCGTAACCAACTTTGTAACCGGGGATATACTCGCGGCTCCAATCAAATTTGTACCTGTATCGTGCCAGAACGTAATAAAATTTGTACCTGGACTGCAAAAACACGTGCCATACCCTCCTTGCACCGGGATACATTCGCGGCTAAAGTACCAGTCCCGAGTACTCGGGATGACCGGATGCTTCGTCGGGTAACAAAACCTCCCCATATTAACATTACAGGTATCTGCCGGGACTTGGCCATCGCGCGATAAAAACATGTGCTAACAGCAAAAAGTAAAACCAAGATTTATCCTATTGAAAATGGTTCTCTTTGCTGAAAACCTAACGCCCCATAACTGCAATGTGATTAAAGATATCTTGGTTCATAAGTTGACACAAATCAAGGACTAATTTTAATGGCATCACTAAAAATAAAAATTAATAATTGTTATAACATGTTAGAACAATTTTTATCTTTGCATAAAGATATTTAATATGGAAACGGCAATAGTAAAAATAGGTAATTCCAGAGGGCTTATAATTCCTAAGAAGCTTTTAAGAGCATTTGGTGAGGCAAATCAAGTTGATATTCAAGAGAAAGATGGAGGGTTAGTAATAACACCACTAGTCGAAAATAAAGCACGAAGTAATTGGGAGCAGATATTTGCTGATGCAATTTCCAAAGGTTTTACCCCAGAGAATTATGTAATTGATATTGAAAACGATTTTGACAAAAAGGACTGGACATGGTAAAAAGGTTTGAAATCTGGAATATTGAACTTAACCCAACTCAGGGATCAGAAATCAATAAAATGCGTCCATGTCTGGTAGTTTCGCCAAATGAAGTAAATAAATTTCTTAATACTGTCGTAATTGTACCCATGACCAGCACGATTAAACCATATCCTACAAGGCTTAATTGTCATTTTAAAGGCAAGAAAGGACAGCTCGTTGTTGATCAAATAAGATGTGTGGACAAGACAAGATTGATTGGAAAATTGGGTAGCATGGACACCAAAACATGTAAAGAAATCAGCATGCTTATAATAGAAACTTTTAAATATTGACAATTTTATTCCTCTGGATAATTTTAACCTAAAACATGTGCTAATAAGGAGGACTTCGTGTGGCATGCAATGCCAGGCATGAAGTCTCCCGTTGCTCTAAATCCATACACAAGACCTTAAGCTATGCACTTACCGCCGGTAATTGTGCTCAATTTGAAGCATCACTATTCTTTGCTGCCTTGATTTTCATTGAGACTCCAATTACTGCTTCTATAATGACTTTTCTAACGTGACAACTCCATCGCCATCCTGACAAATTGCCCATGACACAACGAAACGCTAACACGGACAATGCTTTGAAAAGTAATCACCCCGGATTAATAAAGGCAAATAATATTCTTCCCCTATACCTGTTACATCTCAGAATATAATTAATGAGTTTGATGACATTTAATCAAAACTTTTTACAGGTACATTTTTAAATTTCCACTGCTATTTTCCGAATGGACAGGAAGCAATCTGAGAAATGAGTACCATTACATTTATTGATATTGAAGTCAGTCTGAACGAACAAGTTATCCGTGATTTTGGAGGTATTAAGGATAACGGGAATTCTTTTCATTCAAGTTCTGCTTCAGAATTCATTTCATTTATCAATGGAACAAGGTTTATTTGTGGACACAACATAATAAACCATGATCTGAAATATCTCCAAAAAACTTTATCTGATTCCGTTATAACTCAATTTAAGGTCATTGATACATTATTTCTCTCCCCCCTGCTTTTCCCGATGAGGCCATATCACCATCTGCTAAAAGATGATAAGCTTCAATCAGAAGAATTAAATAATCCTTTGAATGATTCAATAAAAGCCAGAGATCTGTTTAATGATGAAGTCTCTGCATTCAAAGCGCTGGACAATTCATTAAAGAGTATTTACTATCTCCTGCTAAAAGATAAAAATGAGTTCCGGTCATTTTTTGAGTACATTTCCTTTCAAACAGAGAGTCCTGATAAATTAGAATATTTTATAAGTCAAAAATTCAATGAAAAGATTTGCAGCAATTCAAAGTTAGGTGATATAATTTCCGCACATCCAATAGAGCTTGCCTATTGCC
>CAZWUB010000214.1:0-5426 GCA_964637415.1 uncultured Rikenellaceae bacterium | reverse complement strand
GACCGGAGAACGCGGGACTTCCGCGATCTGATCATTTATACGAATCTACATGAACGTTCTTTACTGCCCTTCCCGAAGGATCGATCAGATTCTGAAATGATTTATCCCAGGCAAGCGCTTCCGCTGTACTGCAGGCAACTGATGGGACAGAAGGAACACATGCTGCCGCAGCATCTGAAGGAAAATGCTCTGCAAAAATTGATCTGTAAAGGTATTCTTCCTTCGACATCGGAGGATTGACAGGGAAACGGTATTCAGAGTTTTTAAGCTGTTCATCTGTTATTTCATTTGAAGCCAGTGCTCTAAGTGTATCGATCCAGTTATAACCCACTCCGTCAGAAAACTGCTCTTTCTGCCTCCATGCTACTTCACCTGGAAGATAATCCTCAAAAGATTTTCTCAATACCCATTTTTCAATCCTGCCGTTTGATGCCATCTTATCTGCAGGATTGATCCTCATTGCAATATCCAGGAAATCCTTGTCGAGGAATGGCACTCTTCCTTCAACACCCCATGCTGCCAGCGATTTATTAGCTCTGAGGCAATCATAAAGATGTAACTTACTGAGTTTCCTTACAGTCTCTTCATGGAATGTTTTTGGATCAGGTGCTTTATGAAAATAAAGATAGCCACCAAAAATTTCATCGGCACCCTCACCGGTCAGTACCATCTTCACTCCCATCGATTTAATTACCCTTGCAAGAAGATACATCGGTGTGGAAGCTCTGACCGAAGTTACATCATAAGTCTCGATATGATATATTACATCACGAAGGGCATTGATCCCTTCCTCAAGGGTAAAATGAATCTCATGATGAACTGTACCTATGTGCCGGGCCACTTTCCCGGATGCAGCCAGGTCAGGAGAACCCTCCAGACCAATGGCAAAGGAATGAAGCCTGGGCCAGTATGCGTCAATCATGTCATCAGCTTCAATCCTTTTAGGAGCATATTTCCTGGCAACAGCCGATATTAACGATGAATCAAGTCCCCCTGACAGCAACACACCATAAGGGACATCGGACATTAACTGACGGTGAACGGCATCCTCAAGCGAACTTCTTAACTCATCTATTGAAGTCGAATTATCTTTAACAGCATCGTATTCCATCCAGTCACGCTTATACCACTTTGTCATAACACCGTCCCTGCTATAAAGATAATGACCCGGAAGGAACTCCTGGATCTTCCTGCAGACACCCTCAAGCGCTTTAAGTTCAGAAGCTACAAACAAATTCCCATATTGATCCCAGCCAATGTAAAGAGGAATAATACCTATATGATCGCGGGCAATTAAGTAGCAGTCTTTTTCTTTATCATATAACGCAAATGCAAAAATGCCATTCATCTCCTCAAGGAAATGTGGCCCTTTGTCGCGATATAACGGAAGTATCACCTCGCAATCTGAATTTGTCCTGAACTGATAGGTGTTCTCATATCTTTTTCGTATTTCCTGATGATTATATATCTCCCCGTTAACAGAAAGAATTAAATTACCTTCAGAACTCGTCAATGGCTGTCCTCCTGATTCCGGATCAACAATTGACAATCTCTCATGAGCCAGGATAGCTTTTTCACAACAAAATATCCCTGACCAGTCAGGCCCCCTGTGACGAAGCCTGTTTGACATTTTCAGAACAACCGGCTTCAGCTCCCTGTAATCTGACTTAAGATCAAAAACACCTACAATACCACACATCTTATACTTTTTTAATTTGAAATATCTGTCCACCCGGAGTTATCTGATTCTATAAATCCGGTAGCTGCAAAACTAATAAATAAAATGATTGTTGATTTAATATTTATAATTATTTTCTGATTTTTTCATACTGAATATAACAATATATACACTTTATCTACTATTTATAAACTTATTTAATGTATATTGTATATTTTATTAATTTATTAACCCTATGTGAAGAAGAAGATACTTTTAATACTTCAGGGAGAAGTAAAGTTTATTTGTAACTTTTCAAACTGTTAAGAATCAAATTGGAAGTCAACCCACTCCGGGGTTGGTATTTGTTTGTGGCCCCAACCCGGGGTGAGACCCGGGCTATTAAAGGGAAATCCCTCCGGGATTATTATTCCTCTATCTTACAACCGATCCCTGGTTCAAATCGGGTTAAGGATATATGATCCAGTTGTCAATATGTCGCAAAAACAAATGGAACTCGGTCTTGTTTTGCACCTGGTTATTGAAATAATATGTGCTGTCCTCTAATAGCTCTGGTAGCACCCTGGAGAGAGGATGGTACACCCATTCGAAGAAATGCCGGAGGCATTGACGTCCAATAGCCCGGGTTACACCCCTGGTCAGGGACACCAACAAAAATCCAACCCCGGAGTGGGTTGACTTCCAATTAATTTCCGGATGAATGGAAGGACTGGTGTATTAGAAGCTTGATCCTGGTTATCGGAGTTGAATCCTTCCGTCCTGAAAGATTATCCATCCCCGGTTCTCTTCTTCATCAGGAAGGTAACATTCAAATGTATTTTTTGTGGCTTGTATTACAGGCAGAGATTCTATTCCGGTGAAATATTCTCTCCCCAGACCAAGGTCCTTCAGATCTGAAGTATATGTATTGAACTTCTTATAATATTCAGCCTGGGCATAATAAACAATCCTCAGGGCCCATTTTTTTTCTTTATCCTCATCCGGGACAAACTGTTCGCTACCGGATCCTGCTTTTATATCTGAAAACTGCATATAAGCCCACATTTCAGGCATATGCATGTTGATACGGCCCTGTGGCGACCATACCCAGTTGTTCTCAGGATAGGGTTTTCCTGTAGCCGGATTGATCTCCTTCTTATATTTACCGTCTGCAACAACCGTCCGCCATTCCACCCTTGAAAAATCTATCCGCCACTGATCACCGGCTTTAGGAAGCCCTGTTTTGTTACATTCTTTCAGCACCTGCAAAGGGATGGCGATCTCAACATTCCAGCCCATATCGATATCGGAAGGATCATTTATGGTCCCTTTAATATCTGTCCCGACCTTAAGTCCCTTTATATCCCAGCTATTTACAGCCGGACCTCCGTCACGGTAAGGTTTTATAAGAAGAAGATCCCATGGTGTACCAAAAGCATTCACCTCAAGCTCATAATAAGCATGAGTATCGCCGTCGGGATCAATAAATACTTCAAAATCATTATCATAGAAAATTACTGTATCCCTCTGCCTCAGAGTTGCCCAAATATGCGGTTCCTCAAGCTCTGCAGCAATATAGAGATAAGAATCATCCCACAACATCTTTGCCCTGGTCCTGAATTCCGGTTGTGGCTTAAGGTCTCCTTCAATGTCAACGAAATTGTCTGTCCATGGAACAGCTTCCCAGTCTGACTCGTTCAGGATTCCATCAAGTGTTATGACGCTGCCTGATTTATAACAGACATAACTTTCAGGATCGGGCTCCGGAGGTATAAAAGATTCAGTATTATCAAGTGTTCCTGCTGACCTGGAACACGATACCTGAAATATCAATAAACCTGAAAAAATAACAGCCGGCAGGATTCTGCAGCATAAAGCCTGATTTGTATGTTGCATCTTAATAAAATTAATTCTCACTCAACAAATTTAGTTTTAACTTCTAACTGTCCCTATACCAATGAACAGAAAATTTTTTCAATCTGCTGATTTTGATCTCTTCTATTAAAATCCTTTTGTGCACCTTTGTAAATACAGTTCAATGGAATAATTTGATATTACCTGTTTATTTTTACAAGATGAAAAGAATCTATCCCTTTCTGATCGTATTGGCAATTATGCCGTTTCAGCTTTTATCTCAACCTTTTATTCACCCTCTGAACAATAACTGGAAAGCTAAAAGAGCTTCTGATGTTCTTATTGACGGGAACGAACTTACAAGCCTGAAATTTAACACTGAGGGCTGGATAGAAGCTGTAGTCCCCGGAACCGTTCTGACCACACTTCTTCATAACAAGCTGGTGCCTGATCCGTTTTACGGACTAAATAATAATTTAATCCCCGATGTTTATGACACCGGACGGGATTATTACACCTGGTGGTTTTACAATGAATTTGAGATACCTGAAATTAAAGACGGACAAGAGGTTTGGCTTAATTTCAGGGGAATAAATTACTTTGCCGATATCTTCCTCAACGGGAAGCGTGTAAATACAAGAACCCACCGGGGAATGTTTCTCAGGGAAAAATATCTTGTTACTCAATATATTGTCAAGGGGAAGCCAAACAGGCTGGCAGTATGGGTAGCTCCACCCGATCCCGCAGGAAATGCAGCAGCCGGTCAGGGCGGTGATGGTACGATCGGCCGTAATGTGGCAATGCAATTCACCGCCGGGTGGGACTGGATATGCCCGGTCCGTGACAGGAATACAGGCATCTGGGATCAGGTAACCATTGAGATCACCGGGGCAGTTGACATCAGAAATCCTCTTATTGAGACAAAGGTACCGGGAACACGAATACCCGGAGATAAACAGGCTCAGGCTTTTGTCAGAACATCTGTTGAGCTTAAAAATGCTTCATCCAGAATTGTGAATGGTACCCTGAGACTTGAATTCGATAAGCATAAAGTAAGCATAAATGCAATCCTCGAACCTGATGAAGAAAAAGTATTCTCATTTCCAGAAATTAAAGTTGAAGATCCTAAACTCTGGTGGCCAAACGGTATGGGCGACCAGCCTTTGTACAATATGAAAATAGATTTTATTGAACAGGATGGAACCTCAGGTGATTCTGAAACCGTTGCATTCGGCATCAGGGAAACATCCAACCGGTTCGACAAGGAAATAACTGCACAGGTCTTTTCTGTGAACGGGCAGAAAGTCTTTATCAAGGGCGGCAACTGGATCGCTTCAGATGCACTTTTAAGGCTGACAAGAGAGAGATATGATGCCGAGGTAAGACATCATGCCGGAATGAATATGAACATGATCAGGGTCTGGGGAGGAGGACTTACAGAGAGGCCTGAATTTTATGAAGCCTGTGACAAATACGGGATACTTGTATGGCAGGATATCTGGATAACGGGTGATTGTAACGGCGAATGGAACGATCCTCTTAAAAAAGAATCACAGGCACGTCGAAAAGCTTATCCCGATGATCATGATCTGTTCCTTGAATCACTTGTTGATCAGATCAAAATGCTCCGGAATCACCCCAGCCTCTATCTCTGGTGCGGGGGAAATGAGACTTACCCGCCCCCCGACATACTGCAGGCGCTTGAAAAAGAAATATTCCCGAAGTATGATCCCTCCAGATACTTTCTTGATATGTCAACTTCACCAAAGCTAATGACAAACAAGATCGGGGGCGTGGGAGATGGTCCATATGGTATAAGGGAGCCGGAAAAGATCTTTACCGAAAGGTCCTTCCCCTTTAATCCGGAAACAGGATCAATTGGAATTCCGAATTATGACGGTCTTATAAAATTCAT
>CAZWUB010000213.1:1787-5457 GCA_964637415.1 uncultured Rikenellaceae bacterium | reverse complement strand
ATTTATCTAAGATACACAGTAAATGGAGAAAGGGCTGAAATTTCAACCGATAGAAGAGTGCATCCTGATCTCTGGGATAAGGTATCTGAAAGAGTCACTGGAAGAAGCGAATCTGCCAGGACAATCAATACTGCTTTGAATAACCTGGTAAGTAAGGTTGATAAGTATTTCAGCAGTTATGATATGAGAGATGAACTGGTCTCTGTCTGCAAAACATTCAGATTCATTACTCGGTTTAAGAAGATCAGCCCTCTGATCAACCGTGGGCTTCCTGCTTTCATTAAATCATAACTCTGCTATTACTTGCTTCACTCTTTTTACCAATTTCACCTGAAAATGTAACATTATGAATAGAAAATGTAACAAATGAGGTGGATTTTGATATTTGGTTAGAGGAGCTTTGTAATATGAAATACGTTGCTGAAATAAATTTGACTTCGCCTTTTGTCGGAGTAAATATACTATAGAAGCGCTAACTAATTTCAACTTAATAACCAAAGTTTACAGTTATGAAAAAATTACTTTTTATCGCATTTCCACTGATCCTATTTTCGTGTGGACAACAGTCAAACAACCCTATGACAGAAGAACAGAAAGGAAGAATAATAGAAGAAATTAAGCCTTTAATCACACAATTATGGGAAAGTAATGAACAATTAAACTTTGAAAAGTTCATAGAACATTACTGGAATTCAAAAGATTTTATGTTTATTGGTAATGGACAAATATATGGTTATAATGAGATTGCAGGATTAGAAGAGGTATGGAAATTATGGGAATATCAGAAATATAATATCTCAAATGAAAAATTTGAGGTTTTAAATCAAGATGCAGTACTTTATACAATGCAAGGCAATTGTTCAGTTAAACATAAGACTGGAGAGATTTATAAAACAGATTATTATGCGCTTTCCGTCCTACTTAGAAAAGTTGATGGAGTGTGGAAAATAGTGTTTGGGCACACTTCCTTCCCGCCACTAAATATGACTTCACAGGAGAATATGAAGGAGCAAAAATAAAGACTCGAATCAGTTAAACAACTAAACATTCATGAGGTTTATACTTCAGTAGCAGGACTGTTTAAATAAAAGGGGATAAATAAATTCTATCCCACCCGCCCCAAGAAGCAATTCTCTTCTGTGCCATCAGTTTTCAACAGATTAAGCCATACGTTAAAACGTGGCGATAATAATTTGACTTCGGCTTTTTGGTGGTGTAAATTTGTAATGCACAATAAAGGCAAAGGATTTCTTTTATTCAAATCAGGGTACCATTTATAAATCATTAAACTTATTAGGGATGAAAAAAAGTATGTATTTGTTGTGGGACTACTACAAACAATACGCCCCTTTAAATCAAACGATTAGAGGGTAAGCGTGCGGTTAAGTGGATAAGCCAGAGACCATGACCACTTGACGCCGGATATAATTGACCACATGCTTCCAGAGTTAATCACTTGATAAATAATCAAATATTAAATTGTTATGATTGCCGGCCTGATGTGGTCAGTACCTCCGGTTTATGCAAATAGATTCATATTCTTCCCTGGTACAGGTCTTCAATTGGGAAAATCATATCATAATCATTCCAATTAAGATTCCCATCAATAATTTTAAATTCCTTAAACTTAGATTCATCTAAATACTTACGGATTGATGGATGTAATGATGATTCTAAAAATGGTTTGAAATCAACAAGCTTGCTGATACCATTACTAAACAATAATCGTATTGCAAAATCCCCAATATATTTTACAGACTTAATATCAATATAATCAACGTTATATTGAATATATTCTTCCGTTATTTTCACTTTATCCGGGTATTAATTTTTTCAAACTCAATATCCTTATGGTAAACAAAATAGTCAATCCACTTTTGAACTATTTTATTTGCATACGCTTCCAGGAACACTTTAAAATCTTTGAGTTTGGTTCCACTCAAAGGTTTCCTGTCTTTTATTGACTTTATCTTTATTTCAACAATCTTTCCATCTACTATATAAAACTCAGCTTTGCTTTCAAATTTTTCATATTTCCCATGAACATGAATTGGCTCATGCTCATTGGAATAGAAGAATATCAGAATTCCTAAGTATTCAAAGATTTTTGGCATAATCTTTTCCCACAAAATTAATATTTTTGAGTCAGTAATGCAACTTCCCGTAAAAACCTGTATTAGAAATGGTAGTGGAAAACTGGTGACCAAGACCACTTAATCACAGATATAAATGACCACCTGGTGCCGGAGTTAATCCCTTGATAAATAATCAAATATTAAATTGTTATGATTGCCGGCCTGATGTGGTCGGTACCTCCGGTTTTTGCAGTTCCAGGATGATCTTAGTTTGCTGTAGAGGTTTTCTTCTAATGAACCAATCAATCTTTAATTATGTTTCTTACATTAATTATCCGTTCATGGAACTTATTGTAATTTGTCTGGTTGCTTTTATTACAGCAATCTTAACATTCTTCTCCGGATTTGGACTCGGGACAATCCTAATGCCAGTCTTTGCTATATTCTTTCCGATTGAAATTGCAATTGCGATAACCGGAGTAGTTCATTTTTCAAATAACCTGTTTAAGATCTCTCTGGTTGGGAAAAAGGCAGATAAAGAGGTTCTTTTTGATTGCATTAGTCTTAGGGGCAGGAATAATTTAAAATTATGTGACCATGAAAAAAATTCAAGGCATTGTTTTTAAAACAGTGGATGATTACAGGTCAGTCTTACCAAGATTAATTGTGGGTCTGGTTTTTCTTTCTGAGGGAATCCAGAAATTTCTTTTCCCTGAAATTGTCGGTGCAGGGCGTTTTGAAAAAATAGGATTTGCAAATCCAGAGTTTTTGGCAGCATTTGTGTCATCTTTTGAAATAGCCTGTGGTATCTTGGTATTAATTGGTTTTACAATCAGGATTGCTGCTATACCTTTGCTAATAATAATGATAACTGCACTCACAACAACCAAGATTCCAATTTTGCTGGAAAAAGGATTCTGGCAGATGGCTCATGATTCAAGAACCGACTTTGCTATGACAATCCTTATTATTTTTCTATTTATTTATGGTTCAGGCAAATTGTCTATAGATTACCATATAAATCGGAAATTCAAATCAAGATAATTCTCAACTTTATCATAATATTCCCGTCACATTATTTAAATGATTTCAATAAATTTCCACTTTTTATTGTTTCAACCAATTGATTCATAAAGCGTGAAGCCGGTGCTCCATCAACAATGCTATGGTCAAAAGAAACAGTTAAACAAAGATGTTCCCGTGAAACAAATTGACCTTCAATTTCAACAACTTTTTGACTTATACTCCCAACGGTAATCAAAACTGTGGCACTACCATGAGGAATAAACCAGACAGCCTCTTTACTGAACATTCCAACAGCCGTAACAGCCACTTTCCCATATGTTTTAGCCATTCGTATGTTCTTATCCGCAATACGAATAAATGTTTTAAGAAGGAAATTTGGAATTAGACGTATCCAAGTAGAACCTGATAAACTTCCGAGTTTGTCACTTTGCTGCTTTTTTGCCTCTCTTATTTCGTCATGAATTTGACGAAATGTTTTTTCTTGTGCCCCTTTTATTGCAAGTGGTTCTGGCACTTTCTCTCCAGTTTTTTCAAAATGTTCCTTTATCAGATGGCGAGGTTCTGTAATA
>CAZWUB010000213.1:0-1687 GCA_964637415.1 uncultured Rikenellaceae bacterium | reverse complement strand
TTTCTCTCCAGTTTTTTCAAAATGTTCCTTTATCAGATGGCGAGGTTCTGTAATATCAACTTCAGTTAGACTGTGTATTGCATTTTTCTCCTTTGTAACAGATGCTGATGCAATAACGGCTTGGCGATAGGAACTTAGTGGCAGACTTTTATATCCGTTCTTGGTTTTCATTTTTCCATTCATAAGCCTACCATTTATTACTTATCTGATTAATTTGAGTGTCATAACATTTGTAAGATTAATAAAGATTAATGAATTTTAAATCCCGTATAAAATATAATTTCAAATAAAAAAGATATGGACAACTCTGACAAACAATGGAAATCAATTTATAAAGCAGGAGCAGTAACCACAATAATAGTATTGTGTGGAATTATCCTGGACATGGTTGTTGGTTCAATTACTGGTGCTGATATAGCAGCACTTCCTCACACCGCAATTGAAAGATTCAACCAATTTAAAGGCAATCCGCTATTGGGGTTGTACAATCTTGATTTGCTTAACACTATTATTCAGATAGTCTTTATTCCTTCAATCTTAGCCATCTATGGGGTTCATCGAAATGTAAATAATGCTCCGGCACTGTTGGCACTTATTTTATTCCTTGTTGGAACAACAATTTTTGTAACCAGCAATACTGGTTTAACAATGCTTGATTTAAGTCATAAATATTTTGCAGCAGCATCTGAGGAACAAAGATTGCTACTGGAAGCAGCAGGAGAAGCAATGTTAGCTAAGGGTGCTCATGGAAGTCCTGGAGTTTTCTTTGGATTTGCGATGATACCATTTGCAAATGCCCTGATGTCCTGTGTTATGTTAAGCGGGAAAGTATTTAGTCGGGCAACATCGTATATCGGGATTGTCGGCAATTCACTTATGATAATTTATGTCGTTCTGGTGACTTTTATTCCAACCGTTGAAAAATTGGCATTAATATTTGCAATGCCAGCAGGACTTTTGGTTATGGTTTGGATGATTATATTTACCAGAAAACTTTTCAAATTGAGCAGAATTGAAGAATAATTTATTTTTATCAGGATTTAGTATGAACATCACAGAGATAATTAAAAGTCGTTATTCGTGCAGGACATATATTGAAACTGCTTTAAAACCTGCTGATAAGAAAACCCTCGAAAGTTTCATTTCTGAAAATTGTAAAGGCCTGGGGAATGAGATTATAAATTTCAAAATAATTGAAAGGAATGTTTCTGACAAGCAACTGAAACTTAACTATGGAATGATCCAGGGGCATAATACCTATGTTTTGGGAACGTCAAAGTCTTCAACCGATTCAAGAGTAAATTTCGGATACCTTCTGGAAAAGGTTGTGCTTAAAGCCACTGAAATGGGCATTTCAACATGCTGGATCGGTTACTTTGATTATAATTACTTTAATGAAATATTAATTGAACAAGGCTTTGAAATACCAGGCATAATAATTGTCGGGTATTCAGGGGACAAACAACCATACCTGGATAAATTTGTAAGATTCGCAATTAATGCTACAAAAAGAACCAGTTGGGATAAGTTGTTTTTCGATTACAAATTAAAAACACCTGTAAGTTCTGAAAAAGCCGGGAAATATTTTGATTCGTTAGAGATGGTAAGATTAGCTCCATCATCAGGAAATACTCAACCCTGGAGAGTGTTTTTTGATGAAACTGAAAATGAATTTCACTTCTTTAAA
>CAZWUB010000212.1:0-5489 GCA_964637415.1 uncultured Rikenellaceae bacterium | reverse complement strand
CGAATTTCTAATTCACTTTTTTAAATAATCTATAAAGAATTAACCTGTGAAAAAGTCGAAATTTGCAATTCTTGGCTGCGGGTTCTGGTCCCAGTTTCAGCTGGGTGGCTGGCAGGAATTGGATGGTGCAGAATGTGTGGCCCTCTATAACCGTACAAAATCGAAAGCCGATGACTTGGCCGGACGATTTGGCATCCCTCGTACCTACGATGATGCTGAGGAGATGATTAAAAATGAGGATCTTGATTTCATTGACATCATTACCGATGTCGACGCACATTCAAAGTTCGTTGAACTTGCGGCCAGACACAGAAAGCATGTTATCTGTCAGAAACCAATGGCTCCGTCCTTCGAGATCGCAAAAAAAATGATGCAGGTAACGCGTGATGCAGGAGTTAAATTCTACGTCCATGAGAATTACAGGTGGCAGCCCCAGATAAGGAGGATAAAACAGATCATAGATTCAGGTGTGATAGGAAAGCCATTTCGCTGTAATTCATTATGGAACACTGCGTTTCCATTGTTTGAAACACAACCTTTCCTGGCTACCCTCGAACAGTTTGCACTTACCGACCAGGGATCGCACCAGTTTGATGTTCTTCGTTACCTTTTTGGTGAAGCGGAAACAATTTACACCCAGATACAAACGATCAATCCGACCATTAAGGGTGAGGATGTGGCGACATCCATGCTCAGAATGAAAAACGGCGTGGTATGCATTCAGCAGATATCATTTAGCTCACCGCTTGAAAAAGAGGTCTTTCCACAGGTACTGCTGCTTGTCGAAGGCGATAAAGGCAGTGTAAGACTCGATCCTGATTATAATTTTGCCATAACCAGCGGTAATACGACAACTTATGAAAAGCTGACAATGCAAAAATACAGCTGGCAGACAGAAAGGCTTGAACCTGAGCCTCCCAGCATTGTGGAATGCAATAACGACATTCTCCGCGATCTGCAGGGTATCGGGAAAGCAGAAACTACCGGAGAGGATAATTTTGAAACTGTCAGGCTTGTGTGGGCCGCTTATGAATCCGCTAAATATGGAAAAACTATCTATATCGATGATTTTAAATAAACTAAGAAATCTTACAATGCCAAAAGTCACTTTAGTTGGTGCAGGTGGTAAAATGGGTCTTCGCCTTACAAGCAACCTGATCAGATCAGACTACAAAATCTCTTATCTCGAGGTGAACCCTGTCGGGATCCTCAAGCTTGAGGAGAAAGGTGTAAAAGTCTGCCGCGAGGAAGAATGTATTCCGGATGCTGACATTGTTATCCTTGCAGTGCCCGATGTGGCACTGGAAAGGGTTTCCGGAGGGATAATCCCCCGCATGAAGAAAGGGTCGATGGTTATTACTCTTGATCCGGCGGCAGCTCTCGCGGGTAAACTATACCAGAGAGATGATATTTCATACTTTGTGACTCACCCCACACATCCTTCAATATTTAACTGGGAACCCGACAGAGAAGCGATGAACGACCATTTCGGCGGTATTGCTGCCAGACAGGCAATAGTTTGCGCACTTATGAAAGGCAACGAGAAGGACTACAAAAGAGGTGAAGAGCTTGCCCGTACTTTCTATGCCCCTGTCTCAAAGGCGCACAGGATAACAGTTGAACAGATGGGATTGCTCGAGCCGGCACTTGTGGAAACTCTGGCATCAACATGCGTTTATATTATCAGGAAGGGCCTCGATGAAGTGATTAGCAGAGGTGTACCTGCAGAAGCTGCCAGAGATTTTCTGCTCGGTCATCTCCGTATCCAGATGGCTGTTCTCTTTGATGAACTGCCGGGCGCTGTCTTCTCCGATGCTGCAAATAAAGCACTCGCAAGGGGATTGCAGGAATTCATCAAAGACGACTGGAAGAAAGTCTTCGACAATGATAACGTAATGGATCAGATTAAATCGATAACCTGACAAAGAAAAACGTATTATAATACGTATTTAAAAACGTATTATAATACGTAGATATAAACAAAACCTGTTAATGTTAACGGATTTAAATTCAACAAATTAATTAAATAAAAAATGAAATTATCTTTATTCAAATTCAATGCACTTGTTTTAACTTTCCTGGCATTTTCATTATTTGCACAGGGAGAGGTAAAGCTGCCGGCGATTTTCGGCGACAACATGGTTATGCAGCAACAGACTGATGCAGCCATCTGGGGTTCGGCAACTGCCGGCTCCACAGTCAGGATAACAACCTCGTGGAATAAAAAATCATATTCTGCAAGAGCAGGTTCGGACGGAAAGTGGAAGGTAAAGGTGACAACACCTGTTGCCGGAGGACCTTATACAATAACCCTCAGCGAAGGAAAAACGAGGGTTCTTAAAAACGTTATGATAGGCGAAGTCTGGGTCTGTTCCGGACAGTCAAACATGGAAATGCCTGTGAAGGGTTACCGGAATCAGCCCATCACAGGATCTATAGAGTATATAGCTTCATCCTCCAATCCTGCCATCAGACTCATAACAGTTCCCAAAGTGACAAGCCTGACTCCGCTGGATGATTTCAACGGATCGTGGAAACTTTGCGAACCAGAAAATGTAAGCGATTTCAGCGCCACAGCATATTTCTTCGGACTAATGCTGAACAGGTCGCTGGGAGTTCCCGTGGGACTGATCAATACAAGTTGGGGAGGCACAAGGATAGAACCATGGATGAGCGAGGCGGGATTCAAAAATTTCGACTGGGTCAAGCTTCCCGACAAGAGTATTCAGCAGGAAAAACTATCTCCCCAGACACCAACAGTGCTTTATAACGCAATGATAAATCCAATCGCCGGTTATGGAATCAGGGGAGCGATCTGGTACCAGGGTGAATCGAACAGGAATGAGTACAAAGAATATGAAAAGTTAATGCCCGGACTTGCACTTAACTGGAGGGCAATGTGGGATGTCGGCGATTTTGCGATGTTCTATGTTCAGATTGCGCCCTTCGATTACGGACCCACAGGAGCAAACTCTGCCTTCCTTCGCGAAGCCCAGCTGAAGGCATCGACAGCAATACCAAATTTCGGGATGGCATGTATTATGGATACCGGTGAAAAAGATTGCATTCATCCTGCAAACAAAAAAGTTGCCGGCGACAGGCTTGCATATCTTGCACTCGCCAAAACATATGGAAAGAAAGGTTTCCCTTGCGAGGGACCGGTACTTAACGAAATGAAAATTGAAGGCACCCAGGTGAAGCTTACATTCAACAATGCGCCAAACGGACTCACATCATTCGGAAAAGAGTTGAATTGCTTTGAGGTTGCCGGAGCAAATAAACGATTTTATCCGGCTCAGGCATTCATTACCGGAACGGGAATAACTCTGTTTTCTCCTGTTGTGAATGAACCGGTAGCTGTCAGGTATGCATTTAAAGATTTTATAATCGGCGACCTTTTCAATATTGAAGGACTGCCTGCTTCCTCATTCCGTACCGACAGCTGGGATCAATAATACGACTCAAACAAAATAAACCTTGGTGTCCCTTTGTGCTTTCCTTCGTGTCCTTTGTGGTTAAATAAGAATTGTTGTTTAACCACAAAGAGCACTAAGGTAAACACAAAGAGCACTAAGGTTGAAATTATCCGGTTGATTTCTTATTAGATATTGTAAGGATTTTTCGATTAAATCGTCCTGAACATTTCCTCATAGTGAGACATTTCATCAAATATGCCTCCACCGGTCTTATAGAACTCTTTATCAAGCTCGTAAACACCTCTTTTTACGGTAACCCAGGGAGCATCTTTCCTGGGATGATATCCGAGCATATCTTTCCATTTCAGGTAATTCTGATGGCCATTGCTTTCGACAAGTCCCAGATTGCCTATTCCCGGAAATGACCCCAGTCTTGCGGCAACATTTTTATTCCATTCCACAAGTACGGGGTTAACAGTAAGATCGGCGCAGAAACAGGGAATATTCCTCTCATGCGCAGCCTGTGCTATTTTCATTGTCATACTGAGAGTTTTGGCAATTGCCTTTAATGCTATTGCCTTATATCCCATTTCAATTCGTTTTACTGCATCTTCAACAGTATGTGCGCTTTCGTCTGAAGCAAGCCTCACTGGTATATCGCTTACATCAATTTCAATCTCCTCGGGAAAAGGTTCCTCTATTATTGCAATCTGATCAAAAGCACCAATGCTCTTTGCATGATCCAGAAGTTTCATCAGTGTCTCTTTCTTCTCATACCGGCCGTTGGCATCAAAATAATAAGGCAGTTTGCCATTCTTTGTATATGTAGTCTTAACATCCCCTATGGCCTTATGAATTGCAGTAAGCCTCTCTTTGTCCTTTTCAAGCATTTCATCCTGAGTTCCCGGCTGACCAATTTTGATCTTCATAAAGAAATAACCCTCATCAGTGGCTGCTTTTATCTCTTCAATCGGGATTGCATAAGCCATGAGTGGTATCCCCGCCACCTTATCGTGCCTGCTGGAGAGAGCCGGCTTATATGCAGCAGGTATCAACCCGTCGAAAGTGCTTATCTTATTCTCTTTTGCATAGAGCAGCCATGCAGCATTATCAAGTCCAACAAGTGCATTGAGGGCAAATGTTTTTCTCAGTTGCGGATTTGATGTGACCTTTTGCCCGAATGAATATACCTCAGGCAAGATTGCATCCAGAAGGTCAACCGGTGATGTAAATGTCTGACCATTGACGATCTGCATCGCTCTTTCAGTCATGGCATACATCAGTGCATTGCCTCCGCTTTCTGAATGAGAAGCAAAGACAGATGCATCCGACCAAAGTACACTCTGGGTGCAGAGTCCTATTGAATGAGCACCCGAGCTGCTTTCAAGGTAAGAAACCGTCTGCCATATCTCCCTCATATATCCTCCCTTGAAGCCGAAAGGACGGATCAGGGGTTCTCTCTCGAAGTTGGAACTGACTTTTGAGATAGTTATTATTTTCTGTCCGGCAGTTGTGCAGGACGATACAAGAGCTTCAAGGGGAGATGCAACAGCTGCTGCACCGGCTGCCATGAGGCTTGTTTTTATAAATTTACGTCGGTTTGTCATCTTATTTTCAGGCTAATTCATATTTTGACATGTATCCGTTAAGGAAATCCATGTCCTTTTTAAACTTTGCAACAATAATATCCTGTTTCCTGGCAAGGGGATAGCTCTCCTCAGCTTTTGTAAATAACGGATATTCAACATGTAAGGTCATGGGAGCCGTTAGATTTAGCTCCTTGATTGTCTTAAAATAGAGATCCCAGTTAACCATCCCCTCTCCCATTGGTACAGTGACTGCTGCAGGCTTACCTTTTACTATCTGCCATGTAAAATCCTTGATTGCCAATGTTTTTATCCAGGGAGCAAGAAGTTTCATCCCCAGTACCCAGGAATTGGCACCCTCAACCATTGCATGCCGTACATCGTACTGGCACCCGATATTCTCGGGAGGAAGGTCCTTAAGAAGTTCATAAAGATCCCAGACAGGGCCGCCAATTCTGGCCCCGGCATGGTTCTGATAACCACCATG
>CAZWUB010000211.1:0-5587 GCA_964637415.1 uncultured Rikenellaceae bacterium | reverse complement strand
ACCCTGGTAAAGGAAAAACATCCGGCTTCAAAGATTCTCATTGGAGGAGCACCTGTTACAATGGACTATTGCCAGAAGATCGGAGCCGATTTCTATTCCCCGGATCCCCAGGGTGCAGTCAATTATCTGAATCAGCTTGCCTGATGCCCGGACGAAAATCATTTCTTTGAAACTTTAAAATTTATAAAACCTCCTTCATTACCTGACCCTTCAACGTACGCTGAAAGGAACTGATGATTGCCCCTGTCGGGAAACAATAAAGGATGTAAATTGAAATACTATGAAGACGATTCTTAAAGGAAGAACCCGGGAAGTTATAATAAATTCCGGGGGTCCGGTAATAATAATTGGAGAGAGCATTAATCCTACCCGACGGAAGAAGCTTGTAAGCACCCTGCAGGAGGGGAATTTTGACTTCGTGCTTGAACTTGCTGAAAGCCAGATCAGGGCCGGTGCTGATGTGCTTGACGTGAATGTAGGTTTTCCCGGGGTTGATGATGTGAAACTTCTTTCTGAAACAGTCAGAATACTTCAGGAAAAGTTTGATATTCCTTTATGTCTCGATTCTCCAAATCCCAGGGCTATTGAAGCGGCGCTTAAAGTTGCTGAAGGCAAATGCCTTATAAATTCCGTGAACGGTGAAGCAGCTTCATTGAACGCCCTCCTTCCTGTAGCAAAGGAATATGGAGCAGCAATAATCGGACTTTGCATGGACGATGACGGCATCACACATGATCCTGAAAAGAGACTTTCAATTGCAGAAAAGATTATTGAAAGAGCCGTGAAGGCCGGGATTAAAGAAGAAGATGTTGTTATCGATCCCCTAGCAATGGCTGTAAGCGCTGATCCGCAGGCATGCAGGGTAACCCTTGAGACAATAAGACTTGTGCATCAGAAGCTGGGTCATAATATAACCCAGGGCGCCAGCAATATATCCTACGGATTGCCCGACAGGGAATCACTGAATGCAGCCCATATGGTAATTTCAATTTATAACGGGCTTACCTGTCCGATAGCAAATCCCGAAAAGATAACCTCAATTGTACGTGCAGCTGATCTTGTTCTGGGCCGGGATGATTTTGCAGTGAGATTTGTTGAGTATTTCCAGAGCAGACAATAGATGTCAGGTTTAAAACCCTCCAGAAGATGGCAGCCGGCCTTTTATCCGTTTAAGAAGGAGAAGTTTGGCCCGAGATTGCTTGCCAGAACAGAACTTTTAGTCAAGGGACCCGTCTGGGGATGCCGTATGTGCGGTAACTGCCTTCTTCAGGAGACGGCATTTATCTGTCCCATGGAGTGTCCGAAAGGGATGAGGAACGGACCATGCGGGGGCGTGACCCCTGAAAAGAACTGCTATGTTGATGAGACAAGGAAGTGTGTCTGGTATGCAATATATAAGAGAGCACTGAGAACCGGCCGGGAAGAAAAGCTTCTTGAAGTATTACCTCCCCTCGACTGGAATAAAGTAGGGACAGAGACATGGGGCGATGTTGTGAGACAAATAATGAAAGTCGGAACAGGGAATTTTATAAAAGGTCTGGTTTCTTCGGATAAAGAAAAGAGGGAAAAGGTATGGGAGTCAGTTTTCAGGACAGTAAGACAGCCTGAATGGTGGAACGGCGATTCTGAATATCATCCTCCGGCTTACACCGAACCGGTTTCAAACCTTGAGACAAAACTGAGAAATGGTGAATTTGTTGTTGCCACTGAGGTAACACCTCCCCTGAGCGCAGGTTCAGCTAAGCTGATTCATGATATTGAGCTTGTAAAGCCTCATGTTACGGTTATCAATTTCACCGACTCATCATCGGCAAATCCGAAAATGTCGGGTCTGGCCTGTTGTAAAGCAGCGAATGATCTGAAGGCAGAGGCCGTTTATCAGATTGCCGCCCGCGATACAACAAGGACCGGCCTCCAGGCTGCTGCAATAGGAGCCTGCCAGTTCGGAATAAAAAATATTCTGTGTATAACCGGCGACAGCTCCAGAGTAGGCCCTTCACCGACAGCCGATCTGAATTTCGTGGATATCGATTCTGTACAGATGCTTTGGATACTGAGAAGGATGAGAGATGAAGGGATCTATCTTGACGGACGAAAAATGAAATACCCTCCGAAATATTTTCTCGGTGCGGCAACATCTCCCTTTGCTTCCGACCCTGTTCTTCAGGCGATCCGGGATCAGAAAAAAGTAAATGCCGGAGCTCAGTTCTTTCAGACCAATATAGTATTTGAACACGGAGGCATTGACCTCTGGCTTGAGGAGCTTGATAAAAGAAACGTTCTGAATAAAGTCTATATTCTGATTGGAGTAGCCACCCTGAAAAGTTACAAGGTTGCAAGATACCTTCATGATCATGTCCCCGGGGTAACTGTACCGGAAAGGATCCTCAGAAGGATGGAAAAGGCAGGTGACAAAGAGTCTGAAGAGGGTGTTCAGATCGCCCTGGAGTTTATCGATAATATCAGAAACAAAAAAGGAGTTAACGGGATCCATCTGATGACAATGGGATGGGAAGCTGTTGTGGAGAGGATTGTAAAAGAATCTGGATTGGTCTACCCCCCATCCCCCCTAAAGGGGGGTTAAAACAGTTTACTAACATGGTGCACAAAACATTTCAGTTTGAATTCAGGCAGCTTGGTATTACGGCACTCCATGTTCAGAATGACATTGGGTACAGGGAAGAAGCACCAGACGCTTCTGTAATTGATCTGATCTCAGATGTGCTGAAGGATTGCGGGACTTTGAATAATATAAAAGCCGAATACCGGATTTTCCGGAATATCAGATTTGATAATGACCTGAAAATAGTCAATATTGAAGGAGTTGACTTTGATATTAATAAAACAGTATTTGCTCAGCTCAGGAATTCAGAATCAATAGCGGTATTCCTGAGTACAGCCGGTGAAGATACTGCAGCCAGGGGGAGGGAAGCTACAAGTGAAGGAGATCCGCTAAGGGGTTTCATTTATGATGTGATCGGAAGTGAAATTGTTGAAGCGGCTGCTGAGTTGATGCAAAATGACCTGGATGAACAAATGATCTTAGCCGGTCTGTTAATCACCAATCGCTTTAATCCCGGATATTGCGGATGGAATGTGACTGAACAGCATAAATTATTCAGTCTGATGGCTGATAATTACTGCGGGATCAGGCTGACAGAATCAGCATTAATGGATCCGGTGAAATCAGGAAGCGGTTTTATAGGGATCGGAAAAAGCGTAAAACGCGTTCCTTTTACGTGCAGCTTCTGCGAGATGACGGATTGCTTCTACCGGAAAGTGAAGTGATCTAATCTCTGTGTCTCTCTGTGAGCCCTCTGTGGAACTCTGTGTAACAAAAAAAATATAAGAACTTACACAGAGGTCCACAGAGGATACACAGAGGTCCACAGAGGGTTATCGGGTAACTTTGTAGTTATTGAACTGCCCTGCTATATCTGCATCAGTATGTGTTCCGGAGTGAACCAGTACCCTGTAGCGAAGTAAAAGGGTGGTTCCTTTTTTCATAGATGTATCCTTGTCATTCTGAGGCCAGTACATTGGCGTGGGGGACATAAATCCGTAGTCTCTTGTGAACCATGGTGACGGATACCATGGATTTGAAGGATGCTGTAAAATAGCCAGACCTTCAATTGTATTGCCCCGTTTCCCGTAAAAATCTATCCATGCCGAGCCTTTGCCGAAAGTATCTTTTTCACTCTTTAACCCTTCGGCATTGATCATGGTCCCTCCGTTTGTGACTGCAAGATCAGCAGCCATCCTGACGCTGAAAAGGGAATGGTTTGTTTTTCTGATAACAACGTCCATCAGCATTTCCATCTTAATTTCTACATCTATCTGATAGAGGGATGCTGAAGGCGCTGTAATTATATATTTCCGGGAATCCTTAACGGGTGACAAAGCTCCAGGCCTGCTCCAGATACATTCATCTGTTATAACAACAGTATCTCCTCCCTGCTTTTCGATCTGTGAATTAACCGGGATGATCCTTCCGCGTTCAAGACCTTCCTGCCAGTAATTGCCGCCGTTTACCATATCGCATCCGAAAAACAGAGAAGTATGATGGGGGTAGACGGCATTTCGCATTGATGTTACAGAGCCTCCCGAAACAGGTCCGTTCACAGGATAAAAGAATGGGTATTTCTCATCCTCCGAAAATATATAGCTTGTAAAGAACTTCCCATTAATCGTTACATTGATCTTTGATCCGACTTTTTCAGCAGTGATCTTTGCTGCTGTAAGATTTAAAGAAAATATGAGGCCTGAAAAGATCATCAGGCCTCTGAAAAGAATATTTCTCATTGGTTACGATTTACATTTTGATGTAGTTGGTTCCGTAGGGAGCTCTCTGAGGGCGGGTAAGCATACTGTTTGCTTCATCATCATTTATGAATCTTTCCTTATCGGGATCCCAGTTCAGCTTTCTGCCAAGTTTCATAGCTATATGTACGACAAGACAAACACTGCAGGCCCTGTGCCCGATCTCAACAGGTGATATCGGTTCTTTTCTGGATTTGATGCAATCGAGCCAGTTACCCTGTTGTGAATTGCTCTCATACAAACGGATAACATTTGATCCGGTAAGAGGAGAAAGAATCTTAGGATCGCTGGCATCAAGTGATTTTGCATTTCTGTCGACGACAACAGGATCGCTTGCAGTTGCTGTATAGGCTCCACGTGTTACGAAAATCCAGCCCTCAGTACCTTCATATCTCACTCCGTTGGGATATGAACCACTTGTCATCTGTGTAATTCCATTCTTATATTCGGCAACTGACATGAAGTCGCCATGAACATCCCATAACCCCGATTTGGGGAACTGAGCGACAGCCTGAACTGATACAGGTCCTGTTAATTCAGTATCCATTCCCCATGCAGCAGAATCATAGTGATGCTGTCCCCAGCCTGTGATCATACCGGCGCCGAATTGTTCGCACCTGAGCCATCCCGGCCTGTCGTTGACACTGTTCTGCGGGTGAACTCTTATCTCGGTATAATAGACTTCGGGAGTTGAGCCGAGCCACATATCATAGTTAAGGTTTTTTGGTATCGGCATTTCAGGGGCTTCCGGACCGGCAGGATCACCGGGGAGGCCAATCTTTACTGTATGCAGCTGACCTATCCTGCCATTTCTTACGAGTTCGGCAGCAATTCTCCATTGAGGACTTGAACGCTGCTGGGTGCCCACCTGGAGAATTATTTTTTTACGTCTGACAACATCACTGAGCAATCTTCCTTCTGTAATAGTGAGTGAAGTTGGTTTTTCGAGGTAGATATCTTTTCCTGCAAGAGCAGCTTCGATTGCCGGTTGTGAGTGCCAGTGATCGGGGGTTGTGATCATAACGGCATCGATCGATTTATCAAGAAGCATTTCCTTATAATCCCCAAAGGATTTAACACTTACAGCGTTGCTGCTTCCCGACCGCCTGTTATAATAATCTTCAATAAGCTTTTTGCCCAGGGCCATTCTGTTTGAATCCACGTCGGAAACAGCCACCACCATGGCCGAATCGAACCTCATAGTTCCCATTATGTCTCCTCTTCCCTGTCTGCCGGTTCCAATCCAGCCGATATTGATTTTATCACT
>CAZWUB010000210.1:0-5601 GCA_964637415.1 uncultured Rikenellaceae bacterium | reverse complement strand
AAATACTTGTAACATTTGTAATACCAACACTTTAAACATAAAATTATGAGTTACTTGTTCACGTCCGAATCAGTATCAGAAGGTCATCCCGACAAGGTGGCCGATCAGATCTCAGATGCATTGCTTGATGAATTTTTAAGATGGGATCCTGAATCCAAGGTAGCATGTGAAACCTTTGTAACCACAGGTCTGGTGGTCTGTGGAGGTGAAGTCATGACATCTGGATGGGTTGATGTTCAGGAAACGGCCCGGAGGGTTATCCGCGATATAGGATATACAAAAGCCGAATACCGTTTTGACTGCGACTCTTGCGGTGTAATTTCTACAATACATGAACAATCATCCGACATCCGGCAGGGTGTTGTTCGCAGCAAACCCGAAGAGCAGGGAGCAGGCGACCAGGGAATGATGTTCGGCTATGCCTGCCGCGAAATGGATAATTATATGCCCATGAGTATTGAGCTGGCACACCGTCTGCTTGAAGAGCTTGCTGCTATCAGACGTGAAGGGAAACAGATGAAATACCTCAGGCCTGATTCAAAATCGCAGGTTACAATAGAATATGACGATAACAACAAGCCAATCCGTATAGACACAATTGTTATCAGCACCCAGCATGATGAGTTCATCCTTCCGAAGAATAAATCACTGGCATCAGAAAAAGCTGCAGAAAAAGCAATGCAGGAACAGATAAAGGCGGACCTTGAAAAATATCTTCTCCCCAGGGTAAAGAAATCTCTTCCCGCAGGAATAAGAAGTTTGTTCAGGGAAGATACCCGTCTTCTTGTTAACCCTACTGGAAAATTCGTTATCGGCGGACCTCATGGTGATACCGGACTCACAGGAAGAAAGATAATAATCGATACTTATGGCGGTCACGGGGCACACGGAGGAGGAGCTTTCTCGGGAAAGGATCCGTCGAAAGTCGACAGATCAGCTGCTTATGCGGCACGCCATATCGCCAAGAATCTTGTTGCAGCCGGTGTATGCGACCAGGCCCTCATTCAGGTGGCTTATGCAATAGGTGTTGCACAACCTGTCGGATTTTATGTAAACACATACGGAACTGCACATGTTAAGGACGGCAAGGGAAGAACATTAACCGACGGAGAAATAGCATCGAAAGTGCAGAATCTTTTCGATATGAGACCGTACTCGATAATTCAAAGACTCGGACTCAAAAATCCGATTTTCCTTCAGACGGCATCATACGGCCATTTCGGACGGGAGAACACTGTAAAGAATGTGGAGGTTTACTATGAGGTTCCTGGAAGTAAAGCAAGAGAGATCAACGGGAACGGAAAGAAAGGATGGATGAAAAAGGTTGAATTCTTCGCCTGGGAAAAACTGGATCACGTCGAAAAGATAAAGAAAGCCTTTAAAATCTGACGACTCCCCAACCCAATCGATTGATTATATGACCCCCCAACCCCCCTAAAGGGGGGCTAAGATCACGATATATTGCATAATTATCTCAGTACAATGATTTTAAGCCCCCTTCAGAGCCTGTCCCGCGACAGCGGGAGGGCAGTCCCGCCTCAGGCGGGACGGGGGTATAAAGGATTAAAACGATGCTTTTACTATCCTTGCAATATTATCCGATCGCCCCAGAGTATAATAATGCAGCCCCGGCGCCCCACCTTTGATAAGCTCCTTTGATTGCATCGTCGCCCATTCAATCCCGACTTCGCGGACTTCCTGATCGGTTTTGCATTTCTTCACCTCCGCCACCAGGTCGTTCGGCAGATCGATATGGAAAGTCTGGGGCAGCATCTTTATATCATTAAGCGCCGACACCGGCTTCAGTCCTGCTATTACCGGCACATCGATCCCTGCTTTTCTGCAGTCATCCCTGAACCTGAAATACTTTTCATTATCAAAGAACATCTGGGTAACTATGTAATGGGCGCCGGCATCAACCTTGCGTTTAAGGTTCTCAATATCAGTCAGCATGTTTGGAGCTTCGGAGTGTTTTTCAGGATATCCCGCCACACCGATACAGAAATTTGTCGGAGATGTATCTTCAAGTGACTCTTCAAGGTATTTGCCTTTATTCATACTGGCGATCTGGGTCACCAGCTCATGCGTATACCTGTGCCCGTCTTTCTCGGGAATAAAAATCCTGCTCCCTCTCTGCGGATCTCCCCTGAGGGCAAGTACATCATCAATATTAAGGAAATTCATTTCTATGAGTACATTCTCTGTCTCCTCCTTCGTAAACCCGCCGCAAAGTATATGCGGAACCACAGTCAGATTGTACTTATACTTCACAGCTGCCGCCAGGGCAATGGTACCCGGACGAAGCCGTGTAACCCTTCGCTCCAGAAGACCATCAGGCCTCTCCTTGTAAGTTGTCTCATTGCGATGGGATGTGAAGTTTATATATGCCGGCTGAAACTCTACAAGCCGATCAATTGTTGAATAGATCTTTTCAATACTGTGCCCTTTCAATGGAGGAAGCAGCTCAAAGGTGAAAAGTGTGCCTTTGGCATTTCTCAGTTTTTCAATAACACTCATAAAATATTTATCAAAGATTTGGGGCAAGCCATTTCGCTGCCTCGTCAATAGTCATTTTCTTTCTTCCGGCATAATCCTTCAGCTGGTCGGTTCCTATTTTCCCAATGTTAAAATAAGATGAAGCGGGATGTGAGAAGATATAGCCGCTCACTGCAGCCGGGGGTGTCATTGCAAAATTCTCCGTGAGACCTGCTCCGATCGCTTTTTCCGCATTAAGCAGATCGAACAGAACTCCTTTTTCGGTATGATCGGGACAGGCCGGATAGCCCGGAGCAGGCCGGATACCTCTGTACTTTACTGCAAGCATCTCTTCAACAGTCAATACTTCATCAGCAGCATAGCCCCAGTACTCTTTCCTTATCTTTTCGTGAAGCCATTCGGCAGCCGCCTCGGCAATACGGTCACTTAACATCCTTATCATTATTGAAGCATAATCATCTTCCCTGTAATCCCGGTATTTGACTTCATCAATACCTGCTGTAACAACAAAGAGACCAATATTATCGCTTAGACCTGAAGATTCGGGGGCAATAAAATCCGACAGACAGAGGTTCGGGATCCCCCGTTCTTTAACCTCCTGATTCCTGAGGAACCTCAGGAAAGTCCTGCCTTTGATTCCTGTATTATCAGTAAGTATTGCCACATCATCACCAACTGAAACTGCAGGATACAATCCGAATACTCCTCTGGCAGTTATCAGTTTCCTGTCGATGATCTCCTTAAGATATTGCTGTGCATCATTATATAACTTTAAAGCCTCCGTACCCTTCACAGGGTCGTTGAATATTGCAGGATATTTCCCTGAAAGCTTCCACCCGAAGAAAAAGAATGTCCAGTCAATATATCTCACAAGATCAGTCAGGCTGATATTATCCAATACTTTATAGCCCGGTTTAAGCGGCTGAAACAGTCCGTTTGCCGTCCATTCCGTCACCAGCTTGTTTTGACGTGCATCATTAAGCGACAGCAGCTTTCTCTCTTTTTGCCGTGCATTATGATCTTCCCTCAGCTTACCATATTTTTCTTTGAGTGATGATAAATAATTCACCTTATCTTCCTTAAGAAGTGCTGACAGTACCCCTGCTGCTTTTGAGGCATCTTTAACATGGATTACAGGACCGGAATACTGGCCGGCAATTTTCACCGCGGTATGGATCTCCGAGGTTGTTGCCCCACCGATAAGCAATGGTATTGACACCTTTCTCCGTTCCATTTCCGCAGCAACATGTCCCATCTCCTCGAGAGACGGTGTGATCAGTCCGCTCAATCCAATAAAATCTGCCTTTTCACCAAGTGCAGTATCAATTATTTTGTCTGAAGGGACCATCACACCAAGGTCAGTAACCTGGTAATTGTTGCATGACAGAACCACCCCGACTATATTTTTGCCTATATCATGAACATCGCCCTTGACAGTTGCAAGAACAATTTTCCCGGCATTTTTCTTTTCTGCAGCCCTGCTCTCCTGTTCAATATACGGTGCAAGCTTCGACACGGCTTTCTTCATCACCCTGGCGCTCTTGACTACCTGAGGCAGGAACATCTTTCCCGATCCGAACAGATCGCCTATTTCATTCATTCCTCCCATCAGAGGACCTTCTATCAGGTCGATCGACCGTTCGAAAAGAGAACGCGCTTCCTCAACATCCTGTTCAATATGTTCATCAAGTCCCCTTATAAGTGCATGCCTTATCCGGTCGGTAACCGGCATTGAACGCCATTCATCACTCTTCTCCTCTTTCTTACCCTCATTCTTCAAACCCTCGGCAAACTTCACAAGCCGTTCCGTAGCATCCTTCCTGCGGTTCAGGATAACATCCTCTGTAAGCTGAAGCAGATCGGGAGGTATTTCACTGTAAACCTGCAACATACCTGGATTAACAATTCCCATATCCAGACCTGCATTAATTGCATGGTACAGGAATACGGAATGCATCGCTTCCCGAACCTTATCAATTCCTCTGAAAGAAAATGAAAGATTACTGATCCCTCCGCTTACTTTCGTAAATGGAAGGTTCTGCTTGATCCACTGTGTGGCTCTTATAAAATTAACTGCATAATTATTATGCTCCTCGATACCGGTGGCAACAGCAAGCACATTAGGATCGAAGATTATGTCTTCAGGAGGAAAGCCAAGCTTGTCGACAAGCAGTCTGTACGATCTTTCCGCTACCTCAATCCTTTTTTCATAGGTATCGGCCTGACCTTTTTCATCGAAAAGCATTACTACGGCTGCTGCACCAAATCTTCTTATCTCCCTTGCATGTTCAAGGAAGGCATCTTCGCCTTCCTTCAGGCTGATTGAATTAACAACTGACTTCCCCTGGATACATTTTAATGCAGATACGATCACGTTCCAGTTTGAGGAATCGATCATCAGCGGGAGTTTTGAGATATCCGGTTCTGCCATTACAAGATTAACGAACTTCACCATGGCCTTTTCGGAATCGAGCATAGCCTCATCCATGCAGATATCAATAACCTGGGCGCCGCCTTCAACCTGATTTCGGGCAATAGCAAGCGCCTCGCCATATTTCTCTTCTTTTATAAGTCTGGCAAATTTTATTGACCCGGAAACATTCGTCCTCTCGCCAACATTAACAAAATTGGTTTCAGGCGTTATAGTCAGCGCTTCCAGACCGCTAAGCCTTGTATACTTTACAATATCCGGCCTTTGTCTGGGCTTATAATTTTTCGATACTTCCGCAATTTTCCTGATGTGCTGAGGAGTTGTTCCGCAGCAACCTCCTGCGATGTTAACCCAGCCCTCCTTCATGAAATCCTCTAAAACCGAAGCCATGAATTCCGCCGACTGGTCATACTCTCCAAACTGGTCGGGCAGTCCGGCATTCGGGTGTACTGAGACATAAAATCCCGTTTTAGCCGACAATTCCTGAATAAATGGTCTGAGCTGTTCTGCTCCAAGCGCACAGTTCAGGCCGACACTGAACAGCGGAAAATGGGATACTGAAATAAGGAAAGCTTCAAGAGTCTGACCCGTAAGTGTCCTTCCGCTTGCATCGGTTATGGTACCGGAAACCATTACAGGCAGTCTCTTCCCTTTTTCTTCAAAAACAGTATCAA
>CAZWUB010000209.1:0-5693 GCA_964637415.1 uncultured Rikenellaceae bacterium | reverse complement strand
ACAACAACAATGCTTGTTATTATTACTGTCTTTTTCATTTACAGTGTGTTTAACACTTATATAACAAATTTCAGGTCACAAAATTATTAAAAATAACCTCTTTTAACAGGTTAAATATCAATTTTTAACTATAATTAACATCATAATAACCGACATAGGGGTTTTAAATTTAAAACCCCTACGGGTAATAATTAACATCATGATAACCGACGTGGGGGTTTTAAATTTAAAACCCCTACAGGCAATAATTTCGGGTATGTCTGTTAATCGTTGATATTGATTTCAACCGATGAACTTTTCAATCCTTTTGATTCACATTTTATGATGATCTTTCCTGATGCTCCTTTTTCAGCAGCTACAATGGCCAGGCATAATCCGTTATATGCTTTTTTAGAGCCTGACTGGAAGGATTCATGACTGGTGGCATCACCGTTATCGGTGGCTATTATCTTTCCGGGTCCTTCGATTGTGAAATTCAGTTGATTATTGCTTCGTGGAACAGGAATTCCATTTTTATCGTCTATTCTGACAGTTACATAAACCAGATCTTTCCCGTCGGGTATAATCTCTGTCCGGTCAGCTGATATCGATAATCCGGCAGCTTTTCCGGCCGTTTTCATCAGATCCTCTGCCCATATCTTACCATTCTTATATGCAACAACCTTTAATTCCCCGGGCTGATAAACAACCTCATCCCATCTGAGCCTGTACTGTGATGTTCCTTTCGATTTTTTCCCGAGGGATTTACCGTTGAGGAAAAGTTCTGCTTCGTCTCCTGATGTATAGACATGAACCGGAGTCACCTGTCCCTTTCTTTCGGGCCAGTTCCAGTGAGGCAGTATATGAGCCATAGGCAAATCAGGTCTCCATTTCGACTGGTATAAATAGAACCTGTCTTTTTTAAAACCTGCAAGATCAATTATCCCGAAATAGCTGCTTCTTGACGGCACTTCTTTTACCCCCTGACTTTCAAGCATTTTAAGGATCTGTTCATATCTTCTTGTTTTGGGTGTCAGTCCTGTAAGATCACCATAGTATGGAGTTGGCTCACCGAGATAATCAAATCCTGTCCATACAAACTCACCGATTACACCCGGATGTTTATCCTGCATTGCCCACTGCTGATCAGGCGACGATGCCCATGCAGGATATGCAAGATCGTAGGATGATATTTGGAATATCCCCTTTCCCGGAAGATTATTATCCAGGTTACCTTCAACAACAGGGAAGAAATATTCACCCCTTGAACTTACTGTTGATGCTGATTCACTTGAGTGGAAAGGCAGATTCTTATTCTCTTCATGAGCAAAAAATGCATCATAACGGTGGAGGCGATAGTTTATTCCGAAAAGGTCCATTGTCAGCTGAAATCCGTTGGTCCCCGACTCATCCCTGTCGCATCCTACCGTTACAGGTCTTGTATTATCTTCCGATTTAACAACTGTTCTTAAACTTTCCGATAAGGCAGGATTGTTCTGATCACCCACTTCATTTCCGGTACTCCAGATTATTACAGAGGGATGGTTCCGGTCGCGACGTACCATTGCCCTGAGATCTTCTTCGTGCCAGGCGTAAAACAATTTGTTGTAATCATTTCTTTTCTTTGGTGTTTTCCAGGCATCAAATGCCTCGTCTTCGACAAGAAATCCCATTTTGTCGCACAGATCCAGAAGTTCGGGGGCAGGGGGATTATGACTTGTTCTGATCGCGTTGCAGCCCATCTCCCTGAGTATCTCAAGCTGTCTCTCTGCAGCCCGGATATTGAAAGCTGCACCCAGTGCTCCAAGATCATGATGATTACATACACCTTTGATTTCAACTTTCCGGCCATTGAGGAAGAATCCGTCGCGGGGCGTGAACTGAATTGTCCGGAAGCCAAAATTCACTTCATATCTGTCTGTTAAAACAGCGCCCTGTGAAACTGACACAACCATTTTGTAAAGTTCGGGATCTTCGATATCCCACAAAACGGGATTATTCACCGGAACATCGAGTCTGAAATTATGAGATCCCATACCACTTATCATTGCAGTTGCAGGAACGGACTCTGCAACAGGTGCGGTTCCCGGTACCAGTTTATTATCAAGTTTATATACAGAAGCTTTAACTGTTACCGGGACAGGATCTTTAAGATGACTTTCAATTCCGGCTTTAACGCTAACAACACCCCTCTCTTTCTTTATCTCCGGTGTGGTACAAAAAACTCCGTTATGAGATACATGAAGATCCGAGGTTTTGACGAGCCATACATTCCTGTATAAACCGGCTCCCGGGTACCATCTGGAATCCCATTTCTTTGTATCAAGCCGAATTGCAATTACATTCTCCTTCCCGGTAAGGATATAAGGAGTAAGGTCGATGCGGAAAGAGGTATAACCGTAAGGCCATTCACCTGCAAATTTCCCGTTCAGCCAGACCTGGGCATAAGCCATAGCCCCGTCGATATCGATATAGAATCGTTTTCCCTCATCCGATGCCGGTATGATGAAGTGTTTCCTGTACCAGCCTATCCCTTTCCATGGCAACAGCCCGGTATTGTTTTCAAGAGTATCGCTGAACGGACCCTCAATTGCCCAGTCATGAGGCAGATCGAGAGTACGCCATGAATTATCATTTACCGAAGCTGCCTGCAGTCCGGCAGGCTCCCTGTCAGTTATAGTGTTTTCGTCTGATGCATTAAAATACTTAATGAATTTCCAGTTCTCATTAAAAGATACCCTTTCTCTGGGTTGTGAGAACAGAATTCCATTAAAAAGTGTAAAAAGAAAAACTGTTATTGCAGAAACACTTGTAATTTTCTTCATTTTCAGGATATTATATTTGGTAATTATAATTTAATTATTTATTAACCACGGAGTTACACGGTTTGCATTTTTCTCCCCCTCTCCCTCTCTCCCCCTCTCCCCCTCTCCCTTTCATTCTTCCTAACCCACCCCCATGCCTCCCGCTTTCGCGGGACAGGCTCTCCCGGGAGGGGAGTCGCGTATCCGATACCTTCCACAGCACCCTTTGCTCTGAGCTTTTAAAACCCACCCCTTCCCCTCCCAGGGGAGGGGATTCCGAAGCTGCACCCTGCGCTAAATCCCGCTGACGTCCGTATCCTCAAACACCAGTGAGGGAGTAAGTCTGGAGCTATACAGATAAGGATCATTACCGACTTCCGAAAGTGAATTCCAGAAATCATTCATATTTCCGGAAATATTCATTTCGCTGACAGGATGGATGATTTTTCCTTTTTCGATATAAAACCCTTCAATCCCGTACGAAAAATCACCTGTGGCCCCGTTACAGTTACCACCGTTAAATCCGGTGATCAGTATTCCCTTGTTAACCGATCTGATGAGTCCGTTAAGATCATTCGTTCCGGTCTTAAATACAATATTCGAGCTGGAGCCTGATGTTGGTAAGAGGTTCAGTTTCCTTCCATAATAAGTATCGATATAATAGTTGTGAAGGATTCCATTTTCCACAATATCTCTTTTTACTGACCGGAGCCCTTCATTATCAAAATTTCTTGATCCGAAGCCCGATATCATAAGGGGATCGTCATAAAAGGAGAGTTTATCACTTGCCACCCTTGTATTGACCTTTCCTGACAGGAATGAGTTCTTCTGGTAAATCGATGAACCAAATAGCGCTGAAATGAAAGGATTAAGCAGAGTTCCTGATGCAAGGTTTTCAACTATTATCTTATATTTTCCGGATCTGACTTTTTTCGGATTGGATTTCCTGATTGCTCTTTCGAAAGCTGTCAGGCCGACACCTGTTTTTTTGAGTCTGTCATAAAAAATACTGTATTCTCCCCAGTAATCTGAAGGACGTCCCTTATCATCCTTAACAGAAACTTCTGCAGCAATACCGGTAAAGCTGCTGCCTGAATCCCCTTTGAATCCGTTGCTGTCGACGAGGATCATATTAGTTACATTATCTGAATAATATGATGTTACCGAAATGATTTTGTTGTCCATCCCAAGAACCTCGTCTTCAGCATGGCGGGCAAGGTCGATCTTATCTTTTGATCCGATGGAATTCAATAACGGGTCTAGTGTTTTAAGGGCTTCCCCTTTACCAGTAAAATAAAGATCTTTTTCAGGAAGATATCGAAACTCATCTTCCGACAGGTAGCGGGTGGCTTTTACAGCCTCATCTATGAATTTGAGAAGATCTTTTTCCTTCAGGAGGTTTGTTGAGTGAGATGAGTATTTCTTATCTACATACAGGTCAACTGACAGCGAATTTCCTATTGATTCCTGGAGCCTGTCAATTTGTCTCCCGCGAATTTCTACATGTCTTCTGGTAGTATCATTTATGTAAACTGCAGCCTGGCTGGCCCCTTTGTCAAGTGCGGCACTGATTACAAGGTCGGCTATTTTATATTTATCGTTTGTATCCATGGTTTCGCATTCATTTTATATTCAGGCATTCACACCGCCTACAGTGAGCTTTTTGATCTTTACAGTCGGCAGTCCCATTGTAACAGGTACTCCCTGTCCGTCTTTCCCGCATACCCAGGTTGAATCGGAAAAACTCAGATCATCAGCAACCATTGTAATATCTGCCAGAGCCTGAGGGCCGTTACCGATTATATTTATGTCTTTAATGGGAGAAGTGAATTTCCCGTCTTCGATCAGATATCCGAATTTGACGAAGAAAGTGAAATCTCCCGGACCAATATTCACCTGTCCGTTACTGAAATTATCGACATAGATACCTTTTCTCACACTGGCAATAATTTCGTCCCTTTCATGAGGGCCGTTTTCCATATAAGTCGATCTCATACGTGGTATCGGGGCATTTCTGAAATCCTGTCTCCGCCCGTTACCTGTTGGTTCGACATTATAGTACTTAGCGCTTATCCTGTCATGAATATAGCTGGAAAGAGTACCGTTCTGTACGAGGATTGTCTTTTCTGTTCTGACACCTTCATCATCTATATTCAGGGAGCCTCTGTTGTTTGGCAGGGTGCCGTCATCCACAATAGTCACAAAATTTTCTGCAATTTTCTTTCCCATACGGTCTGAAAAAATTGAGGTCTTCTTCCTGTTGAAATCCGCTTCAAAGGAGTGTCCCATTGCTTCATGCAGAAGTATCCCAGAACGTCCCCCTCCCATAACAACCTCCATCTCTCCGGCATTTGGTTTTATCGCCCTGAACAGTTGTGAAGTTTCCCCGAGAGCCTGACCGGCAAGTTCATCAATGAGATCCGTTGTCAGGAATTCATAACCCATCCTGAATGATTTTGCCACTGTTGCATTTTCTATTCTGCCGTTCTCTTCCATAAGTGTCCTTACGGAAAGATATGTCAGGGGTCTGTAGTCCCATGTCAGTGTCCCTTCGGAGTTGAAGAACAGTATATAAGAGGTTAAATCATCCATTGTGATATTCACCCTGGTGACGCGCTTATCACCTGCAAATATCTTTTCATTCAGGCTTGTAATGAAAGGTATCTTGTCACCGACGGAGACCTGATCCCAGGGAGAAGCAATTTTATAATAGGAAGGAGGGATCAGCTCGCTGATTTTTATTTCAGGAAGCGATGCATTACTGTCAGCTATGTTGGCTGCAGTCCCTGCCGCCTGAAGCATGGAACCGGGGGATGTATTTTCAGAATATGCAAATCCGGTCTGTTCACCTTTCAGAACACGGATCCCCGCTCCGTATTTTATGTCTGAGTAAGCCCTGTTAACCTTATT
>CAZWUB010000208.1:0-5803 GCA_964637415.1 uncultured Rikenellaceae bacterium | reverse complement strand
ACCTTATTGAATGGGACTGGCCCGGGGAAATGAGCTTCCCAAACGGGACTTCAGAGGGCAAACTCCTTAGAGCCTGTCCCGCCCAAGCGGGAAGTGAACTGTTTGTAGAAATCGGTGACCCCAATGTTTAAACTTCGTAGAGCTTGCCCCGCGTTAAGCGGGGAGCGACCTGTATTTAATCGGATAACAGTGAAATTATAATTGGAATGAAACTAGGAATAAGCAGTTACACTTTTACATGGGCTGTGGGAATGAAAGACCATCTGCCTGAAAAACAACTTGACATCAACGGATTGCTCAGACTTGCCCGCGAACTTGGTGTCAGTCTTGTGCAGATAGCAGATAACATGCCACTACATAAAATGACAGATGAGCAACTGGAAGATCTGGTTCATAAAGCCTCTGCAAAAGGAATTGAACTGGAAGCTGGTGCAAATCAGATGACACAGGAAAACATTATAACATATCTGGGGATCGCAGAGAGATTAAAATCGAAAATACTCAGATTTGTCATCGACGGAGAAGGCTACAAACCACCCCTGGAAGAAGTTATTTCAATTGTAAGAAATCTTGAATCCGAACTCCGGGGAAGAGGAATAATTCTTGCTCTTGAAAACCATGACAGGTTTTTGGCGCGGCAGTTCCTGCAGATCGTCGAAAAAGTTAACAGTCCTTATGTAGGAATATGTCTGGATTGTGCAAATTCTTTCGGAGCGGGCGAAGGATTCCATGAAGTAGTAAATCAACTGGCTCCATATGTTGTTAACCTGCATTTGAAAGAAATTTCGATAAAAAGGAAGTATCATAAGATGGGATTTGACATCGAAGGAAAACCTTTCGGTGAAGGATGTCTTCCGCTTGAATGGATGCTTTCGAAACTCACAGATAAATGTAAAACTGCTATACTGGAGCTATGGACACCACCTGAGCCGAATCTGGAACAAACAATAATCAAGGAACGAGACTGGGCGGAAAAGAGTGTGGTTTACCTCAGAAAATACTTTAACGGATAAATAATTTTTTTCAGATATAACAAATAATGACCGGGACATGAAATCATCATTCCTTATCTTAATTCTAATAATTTTTACCGGATGTGCAAATCGCACAGGTACTTCCGGAGGCGATACCTACTTTCCGCCTCCCGATTCTCTTGGAGGCTGGCGGACTCTGACCGATTCGAAGCAGATCCTGAGGAGGACCGGGATTGACAGGGCTATACTCGATACGGCGTTTGAATATGTCCGGACAACTACAAAGAACGGAGGCCTGCTTGTCGTAAGGCATGGATGGCTTGTGTACGAGAATTACTTTGGCAAAGGACAGCGTGATGCTACACCTAACCTCGCTTCATGTGGTAAATCCTTCACAAGCATCTCAGTCGGAATATTAATGGATGAACATCCTGAACTTTTTCCCGAAGGACTTAATCAGAAGATCTTCACCCCGGAATACCTTCCCTCTTTTGCATTTCCGCTTGAAGATCCCCGGATGTCTGAAATCAAGCTTGGGCAACTGCTTGCATTTTCTGCGGGTATAAGGGGTAATAATCCGGTTTATGTAAATGGAGGCCCTTCAACGATCGATACTGTAGGTCCGGATGGATGGTATGCTCTGGTCGATAGTATTGCTCTGGGGAAATCAGACGGTAGGATGGGAAATGTTCCTTTCTCCACAGAAACATTATGGTGCGAACCGGGAGGAGGCTATTCATATGCAACAGCATCAATTCATATTACCTCAATAATGTTGAGACACATTACCGGCAGGGAAATGCAGGATTATGTTGATTCCCATCTGGCAAAACCTTTGGGATGGGGGAGATGGGGCTTCGGATACAGGTACCAGAAGCGAGTAAACCATACTCCGGGTGGGGGAGGAATTGCCCTGAGAAGTACAGATATGCTCCGGTTCTGTTATATGATGCTGCATAAAGGCCGGTGGGAAGATATGCAGATAGTGCCGGAAGAATATATTCAGAAAGCCACGAATGCCTCGCCATATAATCCTCACTTTCCGTACAGCCTTCAGTTCAATGTAAATACAAATGGAGAAGAAACTACTCTTCCCGGGGATGCTTTCTGGAAAAGTGGTTCAGGCGGTCATTGCCTCTATGTAGTTCCTTCGCTTGATCTGGTTGTCTGGAAACTGGGTGGCCGTGACGGCCAGTACATGTCAAATGATACAGGACTCCCTCAGCCTGAACCATTGGAGAATGCTTTAGGACCAACAGAAAAGATAACAGCAACCGGCAATATTAATGTCAGAACCCTTGAACTCGTAATTAATTCAATTATTGATAAAAAGAAATAAACGAGTTAAACCATCCTGAGTTATTAAAAAAGTAAGGGTTATAAATATTTTTTAATTTTAACCATTTTTTAAGAGAGGCACAAAGTATATTATTATTTTAAGATTCAATTCACACATTAGTATTTATGATCTTCGAAAACATACTTGAAACAATCGGTCAGACACCGCTCGTTAAAATCAACCGGCTGAATACAAAAGAAAATGTAAAGATCTGTGCCAAGCTTGAAGGATTCAACCCTTCCGGCAGTATAAAGGACCGGATAGCCCTCAGAATGATTGAACAGGCGGAGGCTGAAGAATGCCTTTGTAACGGAAAGACAATTATCGAACCAACTTCGGGAAATACAGGCATCGGTCTCGCCATGATCGGGGCTGTTAAAGGTTATAAGGTGGAGATTGTAATGAGCAGCGCCGTTTCTGTCGAAAGAATAAAAATGATCCGGGCTTTCGGCGCAAAAGTGACTCTCACTGATGCGAAAAAGGGAACCGACGGGGCAATTCTGAAGGCACGGGAACTTATTGGAATGTACCCTGATAAATATTTTATGCCTGACCAGTTTTCAAATAAATATAACAACATAGCACATTATAAAACGACGGGAGAGGAGATATGGAAACAGGCAAACGGTAAAATAGACTATTTTGTTTCTGCAATAGGAACATCCGGTACAATAATGGGTGTCGGAAAAGCTCTCAAGGAAAATAATCCTAAAATTAAAATTGTTTGTGCTCACCCTGTAAAAGGACATTACATACAGGGGTTGAAAAATATGGAAGAAGCAATTGTCCCGTCAATTTACGATCCTTCGAAGATTGATGAGACTATAATGGTTGAAACAGAAGAAGCCTGGGAAATGTCACTGAAAATAATCAGGGAAGAAGGAATATTTGTAGGTATGAGCAGCGGCGCTGCAATGTATGCCGCATTGAAAATTGCTGAAAAAATAAAATCAGGGAACATCGTTGTGATATTCCCTGACAGGGGAGAAAAATATCTGAGTACAGATCTGTTTAAAGAGTATGGTCAGTGAGTCGTTCGGTCGTGCAGTCGTGCAGTCATGCGGTCTCTGTCGGTCCTCACTCCAAACTCCAAACTCCAAACTCCAAACTCCAAACTCCAAACTCCAAACTTCAAACTATACCACTTCCGGTACTATATACGGCGGCCTGTAGTCTCTTGTGAGCATCAGGTCGGCTTCGGGATCGTTGGCGAAATTTTCATAATCACTCATGAACTTCAGCTTGCGGTCAAGCCTGTAGCTGATATTTGCCAGATGAACGAGACTTGCTGAATAAAAACCTTCGTTTATCTCACAATTCAGCATTTCTCTTTTGCCAGCCCGGAGTGATTCTAGGAAGTTTGCAAAATGGTTTCCGCCATCTCTGCCCTCAACGGGTTTGGATCCTGCAAACGGCTCTCTCTCACGCCTGCGGAATGCACTCCATGTGTCACCGTTTATTTCAAGATATCCTTCTGATCCGTAAAAAATATTACCTACCTCAACACCAATCTTGCCTTCCTGGTTTGTGTATCGCCCTCTTGTTTCAAATTCAAGTAATGTTCCGTCCTCATATCTGAATGTTGCAGTCTGAATATTGGGTGTTTCCTGTGATGTTTTACTATTGCCATATACCTCGACATCACCATAAACCATTGTGCCTTTTACCTGATTTTCAGGAGTATTATCATCCTTACGGAATCCGTAAATACCTCCTGCTGAATATACCGATACCGGATGCTCAAGCTTATTTAGTCCCCAGCGGGCAATATCAAACTGGTGCGGACCCTGGTTGCCTGTATCCCCGTTTCCTGTATCCCAGTACCAGTGCCAGCTGTAATGACTGCGTTTTGAGTTATAGGGACGCCATTGGGCAGGCCCTAACCACCTTTCATAATGGAAAGTTGCCGGAGGTGTTGAATCTTTTGCATATCCATATGAATCGCGGGCTTTGAAACAGAGGCCTCTTGCCATATAAACTTCTCCTATACCACCATCATGAATAAACTTTATTGCTTCCCTTACAGTCTTTGAAGAGCGGTTGTTATGTCCCACCTGGACAAGCCTGTCATATTTTCTTGAGGCTTCAACCATCTTTCTGCCCTCAAAAATATTATGGCAGGCAGGTTTTTCAATGTAAACATGCTTTCCTGCCTGGCAAGCCCAGACTGTGGCAAGAGCATGCCAATGGTTTGGCACAACTATAGATACAGCATTAATTTCGGGATCCGAAAGGACCTTGTGAATATCCCATTCAGTCTTTGGCTTTGTTCCGGTTTTATCTGCAACAAGTTTTGCCTTTGGTGCGAACAGCTGTTCATCAGTATCGCAGAGAGTCGTCAGGGCCACATTATGGCTCTTGCCAAGGGCACACCATTCGTTTATATGGACGGTCCCCTGGTTCCGGATGCCGATCAGAGCCAGATTTATACGGTCATTGGCTCCCTGGATTGCAGAATATGCTTTGGCGCTCAGCCCCAGACCGCCAACTGCGATACCTGCAGTGCCGAGGGCACTTGTTTTAATGAACTCTCTTCTTTTTGTCATAATTCTGTGAATTTTGAATGAATACTGTTTTTGTAAAAATAATTATTTACAATCAATTTCTTGCAATGAGAAAATCTGTTATTCTATTTCTCAATTCCGTCAAAAACCGATTTCTCATTGGCAGGAACCGGTACATGAGATTTTACAAGGCAGAGCTTTGCATTTGGCCTGTGGTAATAAACTCCCTGACTCTGAAAATTCCTGATAACATAATTGCCATATTCTTTGCAGGTCATCTCTGTCCCTTTCAATGGCTGATCGCCGATCCACGACAGATCAAGAGTACCGGGATATGATATACCTTCAAGGTTATACAGTTTTTTTGGCTGCCACGGTTTCAATCCCATCCTTGTAAGTTCAGGCCAGTGGTCGGTTTCTCCGCCTGCAGTCTCGAAAGCCGTCAGTCCTGCTCTGCCCGATACCTTATGACCAGGTTTGTCATAATCACCAAAAACACCTTCGTGGGTTATGATGATGTCGGGTCTGTATGCGCGTATGGCCGCAACCATCCGTCTGACTATGTTTTCCTCGCCTTCCCACAGCCGCTGGTTGAAATGATAGTAATTGGCGCCGTTATTACCTGTTTCAAACTGGTAGAAATTAGTTGCAGTTCCCACACCGCTCATCCAGATATTTCTGTCGTGCTCAAGATTGTAGGTTTCCTCATATTCACTGCTGTGAACATCACTCATTGCACCCAGATCGACTATTTTCCTGTCTTCATTTATTGCATAATGGGCAAAAAACGAGTTGAAATGAATTGGTGCATCGTCACCATGTGCCATCATTGTCATAATATCGATTTTGGTGTCAGAGCCGTTAAAGATATTCCAGGTCAATCCATGATCGGATGAACTTATAACTTTTTCCCTTTCTCCGACAGCAATCAGTTTCCCTGTATTATCGGCCCACACAGCCCTCAGCCATTCCGAACTGCCTGTATT
>CAZWUB010000207.1:0-5811 GCA_964637415.1 uncultured Rikenellaceae bacterium | reverse complement strand
AAGACCTGGGCATAAAGAATATCATTCCCGACAAATACCTTATCAGCTACTTTTGTTATAAGGTATACTCCATCTTTTCTGACAACAATAATATCATCAATATCGGAACATTCGCAGACAAACTCATCCTTTTTCAATCCCGTTCCGATGAATCCTTCCTTATAATTAATATAAAGGCGGGCATTATTAGCCACTACCTTGGCAGCCTGGATTGTATCAAAACTTCTGATCTCGGTCTTTCTCTCTTTCCCTTTGCCGAATTTCTTTTTTATCTGTTTGAAATAATTGATTGCAAAAGGGATAATATTAAGGAGATGATTTTTAACCTCATCAAGTTCTGTTTCAAGGCCTTTGATATGTTCATCCGCCTTTTTTACATCAAATTTTGATATCCTCTTGATCTTTATTTCGGTAAGCTGGATAATATCTTCCCGTGTGACTTCCCTCAGCAGGCGTTTTTTGAATGGCTTAAGTCCATCGTCAATAGCCTTTATAACTCCTTCCCATGTCTCACATTCCTCAATATCGCGGTAAATTTTCTCCTCAATAAAAATCTTCTCGAGAGATGACATGTGCCACTCTTCCTGGAGTTCATTTTTCCTGATTTCAAGTTCTGTTCTGAGGAGTTCCACTGTTCTGGCGGCAGAGTGTTTAAGTATTTCGCTGACCCCCATGAAAGATGGTTTGTTGTCTGAAATGACGCAGGTATTCGGTGAGATTGAATATTCGCAATCTGTAAGGGCATACAGGGCATCAATTGTTTTATCTGGTGAAACACCCGGCATCAGATGTATCTGGATCTCAACATTTGCAGAAGTATTATCATCTATCTTCCTGATCTTGATCTTACCTTTCTCATTGGCTTTTATTATCGATTCAATGAGAGTTGATGTTGTTTTACCGAAGGGGATCTCTGTGATTACAAGTGTTTTTTTATCGATCTTCTCGATCTTAGCCCTTACTTTGACAACTCCGCCCCTCTGCCCATCGTTATATTTCGAAATGTCTATGAATCCGCCTGTAGGAAAATCGGGATATATTTCAAACGCTTTTCCCTGGAGATGATTTATAGTTGCATCAATAAGTTCATTGAAGTTGTGGGGTAATATCTTTGATGCGAGTCCTACTGCAATACCTTCAACCCCCAGTGCAAGAAGCAGTGGGAATTTTACAGGCAGGGTAACAGGCTCCTTGTTACGTCCGTCATAAGATAGCTTCCATTCGGTTGTCTTGGGATTAAAAACAACATCGAGGGCAAATTTGGAAAGCCGTGCTTCGATATACCTGGGAGCAGCTGCTCCGTCTCCGGTAAGAATATTTCCCCAGTTTCCCTGGGTATCCACAAGGAGATCCTTCTGTCCGAGCTGTACGAGTGCATCACCAATTGAAGCATCACCATGAGGGTGAAACTGCATCGTATGTCCGATAATGTTTGCCACTTTGTTGAAGCGGCCGTCATCCATACGTTTCATTGAATGAAGTATCCTGCGCTGAACAGGCTTAAGTCCGTCATTCAGGTCAGGAACAGCTCTTTCCAGGATTACATATGAGGCATAATCGAGAAACCAGTCCTGGTACATCCCCGACAATGCAGTAACAGAATGAAGGGCAGCCGGACCCTGTCCCGCCTCATCAATATTTTCAGGATAATCGCTGTCAAGTTCAAGCTCTTCCATAGATCACACCTTCTTATCCCTTCTGATCCTTTTATAATTCACTTTCAACAAGATCTTCTTCAACTCTCAGGTTTTCAATAATGAAATCCTGTCTTTCCTGAGTATTTTTTCCCATATAGAACTCAAGATAACTATTTATTGCATCTGCCCTTCTCATGCGGACCGGCTCAAGCCGTATATCTTTTCCGATAAAGTTGCCGAATTCATCGGGAGAAATTTCACCCAATCCCTTAAACCTTGTAATCTCCGGATTTGGGCCAAGCGCATCAATTGCTTTTGATTTCTCATCCGGGGTATAACAATACCTTGTTTCCTTTTTATTCCTTACCCTGAATAAGGGAGTCTGGAGAATATAAACATGTCCTTTTCTTACAAGATCGGGAAAGAACTGGAGGAAGAATGTAAGGAGCAGAAGTCTTATATGCATCCCGTCAACGTCGGCATCAGTTGCGATCACAACATTATTATACCGCAGATTTTCGATACCGTCTTCAATATTAAGTGCAGCCTGAAGAAGGTTAAACTCCTCGTTCTCATATACAATTTTCTTTGTAAGGCCGAAAGAGTTCAGGGGTTTCCCGCGAAGGCTGAAGACTGCCTGGGTCTCAACACTTCGCGATTTTGTTATTGAGCCGCTTGCCGAATCACCCTCGGTTATAAAAATTGTCGAATCCAGTTTTTTTGCGTCGCCTGTATTATAATGAATCCTGCAATCTCTTAGTTTCTTATTATGAAGGCTGACCTTTTTTGCCCTGTCCCTTGCCAGTTTCTGAATTGAGGAGATAGCTTTTCTCTCTTTTTCGGAATCCTGGATCTTTTTAAGAAGGATCCTTGCTGTTTCAGGATTCTTATGGAGGTAATCATCAAGCTGTTTCTTTACAAACTCATTAATAAAGTTTCTTATAGAAGAGCCTCCGGGACCCATATCCTTTGATCCCAGCTTTGTTTTTGTCTGCGATTCAAAAATAGGTTCTTCTACCTTAATGCTTATTGCAGCAATAATTGAAGATCTTATATCTGCAGGATCATAATCTTTTTTGTAAAATTCTCTGATAGTTTTTACAATCGCTTCCCGGAAAGCTAGCAGATGTGTACCTCCCTGTGTTGTATTCTGCCCGTTCACAAAACTATGGACTTCTTCCCCATACTGTAGTCCGTGAGTGAATGCCAGCTCAATGTCTTCACCCTTCAGATGGATAAGCGGATATAATCCCTCCTTATCCATGTTGTCATTAAGGAGGTCGGCAAGCCCGTTCCTTGACAGGAATTTATTTCCATTGAAATTGATCACAAGGCCGGCATTCAGATATACGTAATTCTTAAGCATTGAATCAACGTATTCCGACATATAGAAATAATTTCCGAACATGTTTTCATCAGGCTGGAAGATCACCTCACAACCGTTCTCTTCATCTGTTGCCTTGAGAGGATGATCTTTAACAGTCAGACCATGCTCAAACTCAATCACTTTTATCTGTCCGTCGCGTATCGACCTTATAATGAATACTGATGAGAGGGCATTTACAGCTTTAACCCCTACCCCGTTCAGTCCTACTGATTTCTTGAAAGCTTTTGAATCATATTTCGCACCGGTATTCATCCTGGAGACAGCATCAATAACCTTTCCGAGCGGAATACCGCGGCCATAATCACGGACTCTGACCTCCCTGCCGTTTATCGAAACATCAATCTTCTTCCCATATCCCATCATATATTCATCGACGGCATTGTCCATCACTTCTTTCAGCAGGACATAAATTCCATCATCCTGGGAAGAGCCGTCTCCCAGTTTGCCGATGTACATACCCGGCCTCAGCCTGATATGTTCACGCCACTCAAGTGTTTTGATATGCTCTTCTGAATAACCAACTACAGTCATTGACCGGAAATTTTGCGCAAATATAGTTAATTACAGACTGCACGTACAGTCAATTTTTCAACAATAAAGCGGGAATATGACGTGTATGCTCTGGATAAATGACTGTATATCAGAAAAAAAATTTGCTAAAAGCCGGTTCAATAATTTAATGTTCCGATCGTAAAATATCAATCCAATATACCCATTTGCCTCATCAGAAGTACTGCATTCCTGTTTCTGGCAATTCCTTCACGAAGAATATAATCGAAATTTATCTTTTCACCGTCAATCTCTACCTCAATACATTTATTTATTATTTTCCCGGGATATCTCTCTTCAAGCTCACCCAGTGAGAGATCGTGGGTTGCTATCAGCCCTGTTCCACCAAGACTGATCAGCTTGTCAATGAAAATTTTTGATCCCTGGCTTTTATCTTCGGAATTTGTTCCTTTAAGAATCTCATCAAGCAGGAAGAAAATGTTTTCTCCCTCCTGTAGTTTTTGCTTCAGTATTCTCAGTCTTTTTAACTCGGCATAAAAATATGATTCATTCGAGGAAAGTGAATCAGTGGTCCTCATACTTGTAAAAAGCTTCACTGGTGAAAATAAAAGCTTTCCGGCACAAACCGGAGCTCCTGTCATTGCCAGTATATAGTTAACCGCCACACTCCTGAGAAATGTGCTCTTTCCGGCCATGTTTGCACCTGTAATAATGCATATCTTCCCTTTTTCTTCAAGAATAAAATCATTACATACCCTGGTTTCTTCATGTATGAGAGGATGGCCAAGATTAACAGCTTTAAATACAGTTATACCGTCTGCAGAAATATCCGGAAAGGCAAATTCCCTGTTATTGAAAGTATAATTCCCCAGACTGATCAGTGCATCTGTCTGGCCGATCATCTTAAGCCAGAGCGGAAACTGTTCCCTGTAAGTCATTTTCCACTTTTCAAGTCTTCTTACACAATGAAGATCCCATAACAGTAAACCGTTAAGAACCAATCCGACGATCACATTCAACCTGCTGTCAAATGAATTTATTATTCTTCCTAGCTCTCCGGCAGCTTTAACTGCCGATCTGTCTGTTCCCGACATCCCTGTCTTCATGTTGTTGATCAGGGAAGAATCAAATGACTCACTATCTATCAGACCGAGTAGTTTGCCCAATGAATCAATAAACCTGAATCGTCCGGTAAGCTCTTCATGTATTGCCGATGTAGTTTTCAGGTCTAAAAAGACAAAAAAGAGGCTGACCAGGAAAAGAACTATAAAGACAATATAGCTGACAAAACCGGTAATAACCAGTCCGAGTGAAAGCAGATTAAGGACAGGAAATAACCACATTATTACTTTTCTGTAAGCAGATGTATTTATAATATTCTCTTTCGAGAGCCATGCTGTAAAACCCGATATCTGAGATTCATCCAGAGACCTGTTCATTCCTGTGGCCAGGTAACTTTTTCTCCATTGATCTTTGCCAGCCAACTCCTTTATTGCTTCCTGCCTCTCTTCAAGTGACAGAGAGACGGTATACGGATCTGACAGCCAGCCTGCCAGCACCTGGCTGCCATAACCTGTGCATGTCCTGCAGAGATACTGAAACAATGATGAAGGACCGAAAATATCTGCATCGTATGTAAAATCATGGTCGCTTCTTATAAATGTGTTCCCTTCATTAAACATAGAAAAATCGCCGTCAAGAGCTTTCGCTTCATTAAGATTTATTATTTCAAGATTTTCCAGGTATACTTTTAAGGATGTATGAAGCGCATCGTACCTGAGCAGGAAAAGGAAGAGAGAGACAAAGAAAACAAGGGCTGCGATGCCCGTGTATTTCGACAGAACAAAAGAAAGATAGATAAGTATCATTCCTCCGATAAAGACGATCAGACGGAGGACGCCTATAATGAAAAGAACCTTTTTCTCCTTTTCCACTTTAGTCCTCAGGGATGCTGCCTGATTCAGATAATCCCGTTTAAGTTCCTCTTTCATTTCTCAGCCGGATAAGTTCGTCAGACATCATTTTGTGAAAATTCAGAGCCACCAGGTCACAGTCATCAGTTCCGAAGGATTCAGGAATTACAGGATCAAAAATCCTTATTGTGATTTTATGAAATCCTCCGAATATAAGTCCGTGCTTGGGCAGAATCCCGCCTGTCCCATCTATTATAACAGGAAGAATGGGAGTCTTTGCTGATATTGCAAGCTGAAATGCTCCACGCTTAAAGAAGCCTATTTCCCTGTCAACCGACCGGGTACCTTCCGGAAATATCATTAC
>CAZWUB010000206.1:0-5901 GCA_964637415.1 uncultured Rikenellaceae bacterium | reverse complement strand
ATCAATAACCTTTTCTGTTATAATGCCCTGCCTGGAGAAAACAGTTTTAAGTATGATTATATAAACATGCTTATTTCTGAAGGTAAGAAGAAGGGAATAGGGATCCACCCGATATTTTACCCCGGTTATACTGTCAATCTGGAAAAGGAGCTTGTTGAACATCCTTCATGGCTCATCCGTGATATGGAAGGAAATTACCTGCCACACTTCAACCTTGCCAATCCTGAAGTGAGGGAATACTGGGTTGAAAGGATCAGTGAGTCTTTTAAATATGATATCGCGGGAATTCATCTCGATTATATCCGTTTTCCGACTACCCAGGTTTACAGTTATGACAGCCTGACATGTGAGACTTTCAAAAAGATCTTTACAAGGTCGCCTCTTGAAATTGCAAGAGACTGCGGGAGCATGATATGGTGTGAATGGATCAAATGGAATTCCGCTCAGGTGACAGAACTTGTAAAAGGGATTGGGCAGGCTGTTAAAAATGCCGGTAAGCCAATGCTTCTGGGAGCAGACGTATTTCCTGATATAGAAACATCTGATGTGCTGATCGGACAGGACTGGGGAAGCTGGGCAAATGAAGGACTGATCGATTTCATCTGTCCGATGCTTTACACAAATGATACCGGGCTTTTCAGGACATATATCAGGAGGGCTGTTGATGCGGCGAACGGAAACTGTAAAGTATATCCTGGAATCGGTGTACATACATCCCATAATGATATTACCAAAGAGCTGATTGTAACGGAAGTAAATATCACAAGGGAGGAAAATACAAACGGGATGGCATTTTTCTCGGGTTATTCGTTTAGTAAGGCGATGATTGATACTCTGACAGCGGAGGTATTTAAGGCGCAGGGGCACAGTGGCACAGGGGCACAGAGGCGTTAGGGCATTACGGTTTTACGGCGTTAGGGTGTTAAGGCTCAGAGGCGCAATGGCGCAATGGCACCAAGGTTTAATAAGTCAAAAAAAGATATTCTGTGATGTAATACTATAAACTTAAATATACCGTAATGGCTAAAATTTATTATGTAGGTGACTGGTCGGTATCCACAGGGCCGACATATGCTGAATCACCATTTCAGTTTGCTCCGAAGGGGATTGAGATAATAAATGACGGGAAATGGCTTAAGGCTGCACTTGAGTCGGACGGGAAACATCAGGTCACTTCTGTTGCAACATGGGATTTTTACAGGCTGGCTCCGGGGGAATATGAAAGGATACTCGATGAATATGATGTAATAATCTTCAGTGATGTTGAAGGTAAACTCTTCCAGCTCGCCCCTGATTTTTTTGTTCCCGGGGAGATCGGGAAGAAACTACTTGTTTATCCCGACAGGGTAAGACTGACTGTTGAAGCTGTTGCTGCCGGGAAAGGGCTTATGATGCTTGGAGGCTGGTATGCATTTACAGGTGAGCTTGGCAAAGGCGGATGGGGGAGGACGAAATTTAAAAATATTCTTCCTGTTGAATGTCTGGGGCATGAAGATCTTGTTGAGAGTACTGAAGGATTTTATCCAAAGCTGACACCAGCAGGTAAAGGAGTATTTTTTGAATCGGATTTTGAAGGGATGCCTCCGATCCTTGGTTATAATGAAACAAAGGTAATTCCGGAAGGGGAAATTCTTATTACAATAGAGGAAACCGGTCATCCTCTTGTTGCGGTCAGAAAAGCCGGTAAAGGTAAAGTACTGGCTTTTACATCCGATCCTGCTCCGCACTGGGGACTCAATTTCGTTCACTGGGAGCATTATAATGATTTCTGGTTGAAATGTTTGTCTTTGGTGCTTCAAAAATGAAAACCAAAATTTCATGCATCATCATACTGGGATTATCATTACTTATTTTATCCTGCAATACAGGCAGAGAGGAATCACCTGAAGTAATGTCGGGAGGCTATTGGAAAACCCAGGCCCTTGAACATATAATGCCTTACTGGACTGGTAATGCCATAGATAAAAAATATGGAGCTTTTCATACCAATCTTGATTCGGTTTGGGATCTGTACGGGAGCCGGAATAAATTTCCCAGTATGATATCAAGACACCTTTTCAGCTATTCATCAGCATACCTGCTTTCAGGAAATGATGAAGATATAAGGATTGCAGACAGTACATTCAGCTGGCTGATCGAAAAGGCATGGGATAAAGAATACGGGGGATGGTATGATGCCCTTGATGAAAAAGGGGATCCCGTTCAGGACTCAAAAACAACCTTTGTACAGGTGTATGCTGTTACAGGTCTGACAATGTATTATTTAGTTACCAGAGATAAAAAAGCACTGGAATACATTGAGAAATCAAATAATCTCCTTGAAAGGCACGTCTGGGATTCTGTATCCAAAGGATATTTCAATTCGATGAACCGCGACTGGAGTATCCTCGACAGTAATAAATCATTCAGCTCGATGATAACTCCAGTTTCAGGATACCTGATTTACCTGTACCAGGCTACTAATGAGCAAAAATATCTTGACCAGATCTCCAGAATTCTTGATGTTACTATTGAACATATGATTGATCCGGAAAGCGGCTGGGTGCTTGAGGATTTTGACAGGGACTGGAATTATTTAAGCAGGAAAAATGATGCTTCGGAAGTGAATATAGGTCATAATATTGAAGCTTCATGGATGCTTTTAAGGAATTATTTGCTCACAGATAACAAGGATCATCTGAAATCTGCACAGTTGCTTGCAGAAAAAATCAGAAGTTCCGGTGTATTCAGGGATAACGGGATATGGCTGACATCAGCAGGAAGACCCGATCCGTCACTACACAGTCCGGATACATATTGGTGGATTCAGGCTTACGGAAATATGTTCAGCCTGTACCTCTATAAAATTTCAGGGAATGAAAAATACCTTGATGATTTCCGTAAAGGAGCTGTTCTGTGGGAAAACAGCTTTATGGACTACCGCAATGGAGATACCTTTTTCAGTGTTGATTCTTCAGGAAATGTAACTGATGCCCGGAAAGCCAACCAGTTCAAGGCATCGTATCACAATATTGAACATTGCCTTCTAAATTTTCTGGCACTCAACCTGTGGGTAAACAACGATCCGGTTGAACTTCATTTCAGGATAAGGTCTTCGGTTGAGGGTGACCTCCTTTACACGAATATACTTGAAGATAAGTATGTAAAAATAAAGAAAGCAGTCATTGATAGCGGGGAAGGGGGTATTTCAGTAAAAGATGAAGGTGTCATTATTCTTCCTGAAATCAAGGACAATAAGGTGACTGTCGTTCAATGCAAAGGTGATTGACAATAAATAATTTTATATGCCAGGACATTATTTCCGGGTCAGAGGATCTTTATTAATGATCCTGACCATCGCAATTTTAATCTCAGGATGCGGATCTTCACAAGTGAAGGAAGATTATAAATCAGGGATAGTAATAAAAGTCGGCAAAATAAGGTACACTCCCGGAGACACAGTTAATTATACAGTCTTCCTGAATTCAATAAAACAACCACGGAAGACAAAACTTTCTTTGTTAGTTCCTGCAGAAGGTGTAAAGGAGCTTACATCAGAGCCGGTTCCAGGAGGAGATAACAGGTTTGTTGGAAGAATAATTCTTGATGATGATTCTCCTGAAGGAATCTATATCATTACGGCCGTTCATGGCGATGGTAATAAGGTGATCAAAGGCAAAGGCTCTTTCGTCTGCGGGAAGGTGGTAATGGATTATGCAATTATGTCAAATTTTGATGAAAGCGGAACTCTTGCTGATATGGAGAATTATGTGGACCGTTTCATTGCCCTGGGTGGAAATGCGTTGAACCTGCATGCAAATATGGCGACTGAAAAAGTATGGGGAGGCACTTCAAGAGTTAAGGCAATTTGGGCTTCAAAGGTATGTAAGAATGCAGTTCCGGAATCTGAGGACAGACTTGAAATGATGCTTGATCTTGCTGACAGGAAGGGTATTCCTTCAATAATAAGTGTATCATGGGATTTTACTGATACCAGTCTTGTGAATACAGATTATATGAAGAATATTGAGGATATAATAAATGAACAATGGGAAATGTTCGGGCATCATCCTTCACTGGCAGGATTCTATTCTTACCAGGAGGGAAGCGGTACATATTTTGCCGCTTTTATGAGGGATTTTTGCAGGATCGTCAAGAAAAATAACGAGGGATTGCTTACAATGTGCGCCCCGAATATAGATGATCCTCTGCTTGTCGGCTATCTTGCTGCAATAGATGATCTGGATATAATAAATTACCAGGCACCGATTATGACATCTTACCGTCCTGATAACCGGAAACTCTTCCCGAACAGAAGAGTGAAGGACGTTACATCAATCTCTGCCGGGGCTACCAGGATCAATGACAAGATAACCCTCTCACATGTTGAATTTATGGGATATCTGGAAAACAGTGTGAGTAACGCCTATCTTACAAATTACAGGAATATATTCAACCAGTTCCCGTCAGTTGCTTCAGCTTATGGTCCTGATGGGATTACTTTCTTTAACTATTATACATGTATTTATTTCAATTCAAGGAAACTTCCTGATGAAACGGCTGAAGCATACAGAGCCGTTTCTGAAGGTCTGAAAGCCTACAGACTGATATCTGAGAAAATAGCAGACAAACCGACACATTTAGCCCTGTATGTTCCTTACAGCGACTGGTGTGTTGACCGCTGGACGAACTGTTTCCTTCCGGCAAACGATGCTATGGCTTCTATCGGGATAAGTACTGAGATCTTTCCATTCATCCCGCGGAAAGGTGAGGATATACTGCCGTTTTATCCTATGAATATTAACAGGGTACAGCTTCAATATCTTCTTGATAATAAATATGTTCTTATTCTTCCTGATATCTCTGGCATGCAGGAGACCGACAGCGAACTTATCGAAACATTTGCAGGGAACGGTGGTGTTGTGATAGCTTTCGGACCCAGGATCCCTTATGGCGACAGATTTGACAGGGAAAAATTCTGGGGGGCAGAAGAGGTGAGCACAATCCGGAAGAATAGAGCTTTCAGCAGTATCAAGACAAAGAGATCTCCCGGGACAAGAACTAAAATAAACAATGTTTCACTCTTTGATCCTGTAGTGTCAACTTCATGGAATACTACTGAGGAGAACCGGATAGCAGATTATCCTGACAGGACTACTGCAGTTTTCTTTAATAATTACGGGGAAGGCAGGACATATGTAATAACCCAGAGTCTGACCGATGCAGTGAGGAATTTCCCTGATCTTGTCCGTGATGTTTTAGATGGGGCATTGGGTTTTATTGGGATAGACAGGTATTTTGATATCTATGGGATGAATGATAATATGGATGTTGCAACAGGTGAAGCTGATGGGAAATATTCAGTAATGGTCTCCAATTATAATGACAAACCGGTTGAGGTAAGAATCACACCTCTTATCGCGGACTGGCAAAAGAAATATGATATGGTTGATATGAGATCAGACTCACTTTTACCTGAAAATGTCGATGTGGGTTCTGATCATTTCAATATAAAAATTGATGCCTCTGATTTTGTTGCTGTTAGTCTTGTACCTGTAAATTAACTGAAATGCAAAGAAGAAATTTTCTCGGATTAACAGGCGCCGCTGCAATCTCACCTGTTCTCGGCAGACTTGGGACAGGAGCAGCCGGAGAAATATCAGAGGCTCCGCGAAAAGATAAAAACAGGATAAGGAAAATTGCAGGTTATACTCCCGGAGAACTGTTATCGCAGTACAGGGAATATCTTTTTGATGATTTTCTTCCGTTTACTGAAAAATATGTGATCGACAATGAAATGGGGGGTTTTTTCTGGAACATCGACCGCGACGGAACAATAATAACAACAAATAAACGGGCATGGTACGACGGAAGGGGTATCTGGGTTTATTCATTTCTTTATAACAATCTGAGAAAGGATCC
>CAZWUB010000205.1:0-5950 GCA_964637415.1 uncultured Rikenellaceae bacterium | reverse complement strand
ATGTAGTAATCAGGGATTGCTATTCCCCGAAAAAAGCAGGTCCTTTTGTAGTTGATAGAGGAAATAATTCAGGAATTCAATTCAACAACAACAGATTAAACACATCACCCCATTAATCGCTGACAATTAATACAAATGACACTAAATTCAAGGGCAAACATTGAAAAGATATTGTCAAATCAGACACCTTCCGGATTTGTTTTTGCCCCCAATTACTGGCAATGGTTTGCACATCACAGGAACCATGGCATACTACCGGAAGAGATGAAAGGGTTCGAAACTCAGCTTGACATGATCAAGTACCTGGGGGTGGATGTCTTCAGCAGGAATATTTACTGCAGGCAGGATGAATACTGGTTCGGAGGGATATGCGATGAGTATTTTGATGATAGGGAAGTTGAGGTTTCTATCCGGTCTGAAAACAGGAATAAACTGACAGCTAAAGATTACCGGTTTAGCAAAGGTTTGTTGTCGGAGAAATTATTATATGTCTTTGATGAATCAACAATTATTCAGAAAAAGTTCCTGATAACGGATTATAAAGAGCAGGGTGGATTACTTGAACAATTTGTAAGCTCCAGGAAGTGGAAATTCAACAAATTTAAATTCATACAGGCAGAACAGGAGGTTGGAGACGAAGGTTTGGTTATAGTTGGAGATTTCTTCAGTCCCTTAAAACTTCTACATCTTGTCATGGGACCGGTTAATGCGGTATATTTCCTGATGGAACAGCCGGAATTGGCGCGGATAATAATGGAAATTCATGAAAAAAACCAGCTTGATCTTGTGAGGCAGGTTGTTTCAAATGGTGTCAGGGTAATAATGTCGATGGACAATCTTGATACTATGTTCCATCCTCCGGAATATGTAGAAGCATATTCTGCATCATTCTATGAAAAAGCCGCTGCAATATGTCATGAATATGGTGCCCTGTTCTTTATTCATGCCTGCGGGAATCAGAAAGATAATTTAAAACTTATCAGTTCTCTTCATGTGGATGGATTGGAAGGAGTTGCATTTCCTCCATTGGGAGACGTCGGCCTTGATGAAGCAATGCAAATGACTTCTGAAAATTTCATAATAACAGGAGGGATAAGTGCTATTGAAACACGCGATCTGAAAACCCGAAAGGAAATATTTGAATATGTTGAAAATCTTTTTTCGAAGATGAAATCATACAGGAACAGGTTCATTTTTTCGGCCAGTTGCAACACTGCAATCAATACAAGCTGGGAAACGATCAAATATTTCCGTGATGCATGGCTGGAATTCCGTTAACCCGTCAGCTGTTGGCTTTGATATTACAAATTTCATGTAATACCAGTCAGAAAATGAAAGACTGCCGACTTTAAAATCAGACGCTGATTTGTGGCCGGTTACTGCAGTTTATCACCCGACACTTCCAGAGGTCTGATTTCTTTAATTGCAAATTTCAGAATTAACCAGTTAATCATATATACCGATGAGGCAACCAGAAATATCAGGAAATAGCTTCCGGTACCCTGCAGGATAAGACCGACAAACGATGCAGACATAGCTCCTCCGATTGCACCCGCAAAACCGCTTAAACCCGTCATGGAACCAACAGCCTGTTTCGGATATATATCGGAGACAATAGTAAATATATTTGAAGCCCATCCCTGGTGGCCGGCTGCGGCAAGCGAGATCAACATAACTGCCAGCCAGATGTTTGTAACCTGGGATACAAGCATAACCGGTAATACTGTTAATGCACATATCAGGATGGTCGTTTTCCTTGCAAAATCTATACTCTTCCCGGTTCTTATAAGTTTTGATGAGATCCACCCACCTCCTATTCCACCGACACTTGAAACAGAATATATTATAATCAGCGGAAGGACAACTTCCTTCAGATTGATCCCGTGCGTTTTGCTGAGAAAATCAGGCGTCCAGAACAGGAAAAACCACCACACCCAGTCAGAAATGAACCTGGTGGTACAAATTGCGGCTGTCTGACGATATTTAAACAGATCTGTCCATTTTATGCTGAGTGTGGTATCAGTTTCCTGCCTGTCCTGTAAAATATGTTGCAGCTCTTTTTCCGACACTCCGGGATGCTTTTCAGGTACCTTATACGAGGCCAGCCAGAAAGCAATCCATAAAAAACCAAGGGCTCCGGTTATTATAAACGCCCATTGCCATCCAAAAGAAACGGATATTCCTGATACGATCACCGGGGCAATAATTGCCCCAACCGTGGAGCCTGAATTGAAAAGTCCTGTTGCAAAAGCCCGTTCTTTTTTGGGAAACCATTCGGCTACACTTTTTACTGCAGCAGGGAAATTGGCTGACTCACCTAATCCAAGAGCAAACCGGGCAGATGCAAAACTCACCACACCCCTGGCTGCTGCGTGTGCCATACCTGCAAAGCTCCAGATCACAATTGCCCATAGATAACCGATACGAGTACCGAATTTATCGAGAAACCGTCCGGATACTAATAATCCGATCGCGTAAGCTATCTGGAATGCTGTAACGATGTAGCCATAATCTGCTTCGCTCCAGCCCAGATCTTTCTCAATAAAAGGTTTCAGGATCCCGATAACCTGCCTGTCGATATAGTTTATTGTCGTTGCAAAAAAAAGTAAGGCAACGATCCTCCAGCGGTAATTTCCTGTTGTACCCACCTCAGGTTCTTTTTAATTTATTCCATTTTATAAATATACATCCGGCCTGCCGGCAATTAAAGCATCATATCTTTTAACATTCCGACGAAATTTTTAAATTTACTTCTTTAATCAATATTAATTTAATTCTACTTTGACAGATTCTTAAAACATCGAAAAATCAACCTGTTTTACCCCTGCCCCAAGGGGTGCAGGTTGATTTTTCTGCTTTCTCCCTTTAGGGTAAGGGGTAAAAAAGCAGAAAAATCAGATCAGGAAGCTAATCTGTCAAAGTAGAATTAACTACTCAGAAATTAATTATCAGAGCTAAACATAAAAAATTATACCCGGGTGAAAAAACATGTTATACCTTTTACTGTCATCCTCTTTTTACTTTTTGCAGAAATTACGTACGCGCAATTAAAGACTGTACAGAATCCTGCCGAGGGTGAAGAGAACCTGAATGTTCTGACTCAGTGGATCAGATGGAACAATCCGGGGAGCCTCCTCATAAACTACCTGATAAAAGAGGCAGATAATCATTATTCACTGCGTGATAAAGAAATGGCCGGACTGAAAAATGCAAATGACTGGCGGATGAGACAGGAACATGTAAAGAAAAAATTAAATGAACTTGTCGGTCCTTTCCCCTCAAAAAATCCGCTGAATCCAAAAGTGACAGGCGTAATCCGTAAAAAAGGTTACCGGATAGAGAAAATCATTTATGAATCGATGCCTGAATTTTATGTAACCGGCTGCCTGTTTGTACCCGATGGCATAAAAGGAAAGGCGCCGGCAGTGCTGAATGTCATAGGTCACAGCCAGGAATCCTTCAGAGCTGAGCTTTATCAGACTGTAATACATAATCTTGTAAAAAAAGGTATTATAGTGTTTGCAATTGATCCGCCCGGACAGGGAGAGCATGTGCAATATCATGATCCGGAAATTGGTTTTTCTTCAGTCGGATATTCAGTAATTGAACATTGCTATTTCGGCAATCAGTGTTTCCTTACCGGATCATCTGCAGCAAGGTATTTTATCCGGGACGGGATAAGAGCCATCGACTATTTGCTTACACTGAAATATGTTGATCCCGAAAGAATAGGAGTAACAGGTTTTTCCGGAGGAGGTACAATATCATCATATCTTTCTGCATTTGATGACAGGATCAAAGTATCGGTCCCCTGCAGCTGGGCAACAGCTTCCCGGAGACAACTCGAGACAAAAGGAGCCCAGGATGCAGAGACAGAATTCATCAGCGCTGTTGCGGAAGGGATCACTTTAGAAGACCTTCTTGAAGTGAGAGCTCCGAAACCCACCTTGCTTACTTTTGTATCAAGAGATGAATATCTGTCACTTCAGGGTGCGAGAGAAGCATTCGGGGAAGCATTAAAAGCTTATGAAGTGCTTGGAGGCAAAGACAACCTCGAACTCGTTGAAGATGATTCGAGACACTGGATGACTCCAAAAATACGGACAGCTATTTATGGATTCTTCATGAAACATTTCAACCTTAAGGGATCACCGGAAGAGGAACCCGTTGAAATCCTGTCTGCCGGAGAACTCACTGTAACGCCTACAGGACAGATCTCAACATCATACGGTGGAAAGATGATATTCGATGTTAATAAGGATGAAGCGGAAAAGCTTATTGAAAGCCTTAAAACAGACAGAAAGGATCCGGCCTCACATCTTAAGTCAGTTCAGGTAAGGGCAAAAGAGATTTCAGGTTTCATTCAACCAGTTGATATAAATACAGATCCGTTTATTAACGGCAGGTATCAGAGAGACGGATACCATATAGAAAAACTTGCTTTAAAAGGTGAAGGAGATTATGTAATTCCATTTCTCCTTTTCATTCCACATGATGACAAAGACAGGCATAACTGTATAATTTATCTCCAGCCCGATGGAAAAGACAGTGATTCAAAGCCAGGCGGCAAAATCGAACAACTCGTGAAAAACGGATACATAGTAGCGGCTGTTGATCCTCTTGGAAGCGGTGAAACAAAAAACACTGCAACCCGTGATCTTGCCACGGGCTATACAGCTCTACTTATTGGAAGAAGTGTTGTTGGAATTCAGGCGGCTGATATCTGCAGGATATCTCATTATCTGGGGACCCGCGACGATACAGACCCTTCCGGGATCGGTGCTCTGGGAATAAATGAAATGTGTCTTCCTCTCATACATGCTGCAGCATTTGACAGATCGATTAAAAATGTAATTCTTTCCGGATCACTTATATCGTACAGTTCTGTGGCTATGAACAGGTTTTACAAAATTGGTCTTACGGAACGTGAAGGAGGTGGAACACATCACCCCTATGAAGTTAGCTTTTCCTGGGGAATTGCAGGTGTTCTGAAGGGTTATGACCTGCCTGACCTTATTGCCTGTATCTCCCCCCGGAAAGTTGTAATGACAGGTTTGAAAGACCAGATGCTGGAGCCGGCATCGGATGAATTGATAAAAACTGAGATTGAATTTCCGCAATCGGTATATAAATCTCAGGGATACAGTGAAAACTTAAGAGTCTTAACGGAGTCCCCGGATTTATTGACACTTTTAAGATGGTGTTTTAACTGAGACGTTTATCTTTAACCACTCACAGGCTTAATGTATCCATTGTGTTCTTTGTATATCCTTTGTGCTCTTTGTGTAAACCTTTGTGCTCTTTGTGGTTAAATATAAAAAGCTAAAGATTAAAGAGATTTAATACTTAAAATGAGACGATTATTTATTTTATTACCAGTATTGGCGTTCATCTGTCTTCTGTCATGTACCGGAGGCAGCCAAAATGATTCAAATGACATTATAATTGAAAATGATCAGATGAAACTGGTCATTTCGGCTGATGGTTATGCAAAAAGTCTGGTATGCAAAGCTGCGGGAACAGAATGTCTTGTCCAGGGGAAAAAAGTAGCATTAAGCACAATAATAGAACCCCGCCCCTACCAGAATGAAGTAAAACTTGCGTATCCGAATAAAAAAACAACTTTTAAATCCAAATCCGTCCGCAGAGAAGGTGACAAACTTATAATAGGTTATGATCTGATACCCTGGGAAGCGACAGTCGCAGTAAAGATCGCTCCTGATTACCTGGCATTCACGATAGAGTCTTTCAATCTGACTGAAGATTATGGCATTACAATGACTGAACCTCCCATTTCAGAAATGTGGTTCCTGCGGCTGCCCGTTCGTAATCTGGGTCATTGGGGTGACTGGCTCAACGTTGTCTGGGATGAAAAAGTGGCAGTAAATATTCTTGCTGCCGGACCCCAGACAAATGCCGACTCGGAAGAGGCTGACGGATACAGGATACT
>CAZWUB010000204.1:0-6056 GCA_964637415.1 uncultured Rikenellaceae bacterium | reverse complement strand
TCCTTCCGTCACCCCATGTTGCAAGTCCGTCGGGTGTAAACCAGTCGATCCTGATGTACCCTGTGGCATGAGGGCTCCGTACTACCATATCGCCGAAATCCTGGTATTGAGGATAGGCTGGCAGATTAAAATTACCTATCTGGGAAAGGGCAACTTCAGCCTGACCGGATTTTGTATAATGAAGGAACTGGTCACACTGATGCGATCCTATATCACATAGAATACCTCCTGCTTTGCCGGGATCAAAGAACCATTCAGGGCGGGTTTTCGGGTTCATCCTGTGAGGACCAAGTCCGATAGTCTGTACCACCTTGCCGATGGCTCCTGCCTGTATCAGTTCATCAGCCTTGTATGAAGCAGGAGTTCCCAGACGCTCACTGTACATTATTGAATAAATTCTTTTGGTCTTTTTCTGTACTTTCTTAACCTCTTTAAGCTGGCTCAGGGTAACAATCCCGGGTTTATCGGCCATGAAATCCTTGCCGGAAAGCATAACACGTATGCCCAGAGGAGCTCTTTCAACGGGAATAGAGGCACTTGCAACTAGCTGGATGTTATTGTCTCCAAGGATCTCTTCTTCACTTTTTGCTACTTTTGCTTTCGGGTATCGCTTAGTAAATGCCTTAAGTAAATCCTGCTCTATAGCGTATACTGAGATGAGCTCTCCACCTCCTTTGATTATAGCTTCTGTCATACTGTAGATATGACCGTGGTTAAGACCTATAACGGAGAACTTTATAGACTCTTTGGGAAGAGGCCTTTGTTCAGGTTTTATTATGATCTCTTCAGGGTGCGAGGTTAGGTGATGTTCCCTGCCAAACAGGTCAGCAGGAAACAAACCTGCTGTCAATCCTGCTGCTGAGGCGAATGATTGCCTGATGAAGTTACGTCTGTCGGATTTCATTGTATGTGGATATTAATCTCTTTAAAGAAAAGACAAACTTAAGAAAAAATGAGGATAAGAATAAGACCTTTGATCATTAAGGAAGGGTCAGGACTTTTTCTCCAAAGACCGGGTGTCTTTCAGCAGCCATCATTACGATGCGTTTTGCCATCTGGCCGTATGAATAGCTGGCCTTTTCTGCTGCCAGGGAGAAACTTGTATCATTGCTGATATCGTTATTGGGATTAATATCGAGGAGGTAGAATTTGTCATCGCGCAGCCGGAAATCAAAGCGTGCATAATCTATACAACCAAATCCTTTCCAGGTTGCGAGGGCTGCCTTTTCAAGCTTTTTAAGGAGCTTTTCATCAAGCGGCGCAGGTATGAGTGTTTCAATTTTCTCGTAATGTTCTGAACCGGGTAAAAATTTGGAGTCGTAAGTGCAAAGTCTTTTCCGGGCTTCTTTGAAAGCCGAAAAATCCATTTCCACAGGAGGCAACATTTCAGGAGGATCATTATTCCAGACCGACACATGGAATTCGCGGCCATCAATAAAATCCTCCACAAGAGCCGGCTGTTTTAATTCATCATTTACAAGCCTGATCTGAGCCCTGAGGGTGGATGTATCATAAACCACTGATTTTTCTGTGATTGTAAGACTACAATGTTCCCGGGAAGGTTTTACTATAGCCGGGAAAAGGGTCCATACGTCAGCTTCTTCCGGGGTCAGAATTGCTCCGTAAGGCACTCTGATGCCAAGAGAAGCAAGAACTTCTTTTACTTTCTGCTTTTCATAGCTCAGTTCCAAAACCTCCGGCACGTTCCCGGTATAAGTGAATCCTTTGTTTTCGATAATTTCCGGTACCTTCCTTTCGCTGAACGGAATACCCGGCAGTGTTTCGCAAAGGTTCAGGATAATAGTATCATCAGGATTGTATCGCTGAAGTATTGTTTCAAGATCCGGGTTATTAAGCTCTTCGAGATATGTTACTATCCCTTCGTCTTTCAGCGATTTGGAGAGAAACTTATTCGAGTTTCTGGCATCAATGATTTCAGATCTGCTCCAGGTATGATCAATATTATATAGTACAAGAACCTTCAAAAAATATCTTTTGTTACGAAACTAAATTAAAAGTTTGAAAAAATTTATAAATGTGGAAAACTTCACGGGAATGTGTTAATAAGAATGTCTTTTATTTCATTTCACAGAGCTTTTATTCTGATTCCATAAGATGCACATTCAAGTCCCTCTCCCCCCGGGAGAGAGCTTGTCCCGCGAAGCTAAAGCGAAGCGGGAGATTTAGGGTGAGGTGTATGAAATTGTAAATATGTGTTAAATAATTTGGTGAGTATAAAATTTCTGCTTTACTTTGTAGCCCAAAGTACTTTCAACATGAAAAATGATTCAGAATCACTGCAGGATATAAAAGCTATCAGGAAGTTAATGGAAGAATCAACCAGATTCCTTTCCCTCAGCGGCCTGTCGGGAGTCTTTGCAGGATTGACGGCAATAGCAGGAGCACTCTTTGTATATTTTGGGATACTGGAAAGCGGGACAATTAACTTAAATGAATTTTTAAAAACTCTGCCGGCACAGGAGACAACAGTGCTAAGGTTTCAGCTGGTTGCAGCAGCGGTTATTGTACTTGCGGTTTCTGTATTATTTGCTTTCTGGTTTTCAATGAGGAAGGCAAAAAAGGATGGGAAGAAATTATGGTCTCCCATTTCGGGAAGATTGCTTATTAATCTTCTTATTCCCCTGATAACGGGAGGTATTCTGACTATTGTTTTCATGCTTCAGAACCAGGTTCAGCTTATTATTCCGGGTTTTCTGATTTTTTACGGTCTTGCTCTGGTAAATGCAGGTAAATTCACCTTTGGCGAGATTTTTTACCTCGGAATACTTGAAATAATTACCGGCCTGGTAGCAGCATTCATCCCCGGCTGGAATCTGATATTCTGGATCCTGGGATTTGGCTTGCTTCATATTATTTATGGATTGGCAATGTTCAGAAATTACGGGGCATGAAGGATCTTATTTCAAACATAAACAAGGTTTTTGAAAGCAGGGTAAGATTAGGAATAATGTCACTTCTTATGGTGAACGAAACCTATGACTTTAACAGATTTAAAGAGACCCTGGATCTGACTGATGGTAATCTTGCAAGTCATCTGAAAGCTTTGGAAGAAAATCGGATGATAAAGGTTAAGAAAAAATTCATTGGCCGCAAGCCAAACACAAGCTATTCAGCCACTGAGAGAGGTAAAGCCGAATTCAGACAGCATTTAAAAGCTCTTGAAAATCTTATAAAGGGACATTAATTTTTTGATATTTATACTTTGAAATACAAAGCACTTTAAAATTCTATTATAATGAAAGACAGGATAAAAGGGAACATTAATAATCCGGAAAAACTTGAACAATTATATCAGGCGGACAAAAACGCTTTTGAATCCGGATTCAGGGAAATATATACAGAGATCGAAAAATCTGAATTGTCAGGATTCTGGAAGATCAGGCTTGATTATTTTAAAGTTCCGGAGAAGGAGGCAAAAAAGATTTTTCTTCCGGATATTATAATATTACTGGCAGCATGCTTAATTGCCGTATTTCTGATAAAGATTCCGGATATTTTCAATGTCAGCCTTACTGACTTTCCGTTTTATGAGAAAAATGCCGGTATCATTGTTTTCCTTGGCCTGACTATTTATGTTGTCGGTGTTGAAAGGTTATTTGAACTGAAGAAAGTTACCATCATCCTTATTACTTTCATTTTACTGGCAGTTTATGTTAATCTTTTGCCAGCGGTAAGAGGTAGTGCCACAATTGATCTCATATATATTCATTTACCTCTTCTTTTGTGGTGCATCTACGGACTTGTTTTTATCGATTTCAATTTAAAGGATAAAATAAAGCGAATTGAGTTTATCAGATATAACGGGGATCTGGCGATCCTGATGGCTCTGATGGCTATAGCCGGTGGTATGCTGACCGGAATTACGATAGGCTTATTTGAAGCAATAGGTATTGGAATTGAGAACTTTTACATGAATAATGTTGTAATCGCGGGTGCAGTTTCAGTACCAATAGTTGCAACATTCATTATAAAGAATTATCCGGCCCTGACAAATAAGATAGCTCCGGTAATTGCCGGTATTTTCAGTCCGCTTGTTTTAGTTACAGCAGTAATATATCTTATAGCTCTTGCAGTTTCAGGAAAAGACCCTTACAGCGATCGGGAATTCTTATTGATCTTTAATGTTATGTTGCTTGGGGTTATGGCCGTAATTGTATTTTCAGTTTCAGAAACTTCAATATTCAGAAAGCAGAAGTTCAATGAAATGGTCCTCTTCGTACTCTCAGTAATAACTGTGATAATTGACCTGATAGCCTTATCTGCAATTTTTTATCGTCTGGGCACATTTGGCATAACACCAAACCGGCTGGCTGTTCTTGGATCAAATATCCTGATCCTGGGTAACTTAATTCTGTTGGTAAAGGATTTTTACAAAGTTAATTTCAAAAAAGCTTTGATAAGGGAAGTTGAACTGACAATCGCTGAATATTTACCTCTTTATCTGATCTGGATATTATTTGTGATATTCGGATTCCCGCTGATTTTTGGGATAAAGTAGAATATGGTTAACTTTCTAACAGGACCAAACCATATACTACACATTTAAGTCCCTCTCCCCCCGGGAGAGGGATTCAGGGAGAGGTTTTATCCCTGCTTCAGGTACTTATCAAACCAGACAAGTGCCTCCTCCTGAATATCTTTATCGTAGCAATGGGGTTTGGCGGGAGTGTAACTCCGGAAATGATCGGGCTTCCCGGCCCATGAGTACGACCCGGTGATCTGTTGTACGGCCTCACTTTGTCCGAGAGGAGGGAAGAGAAGATCCTCGGTACCACCAACTACCATGCATGCCTTTGGTGCTGCCATTGAAATCAGGTCGGGTATATCCATCCGGTCCCAGACACCAGGCAGCAGGCAAAATGTACCAACTGCACCGGCAAGATTATACGCTTGCTGTGTGTCGCCTGTCGTCATCCATCCAACTGTAACTGTCGCCTTGATGCGGGGTTCAAGGGCAGCGACTATGTTTGTCCTCCAGCCGCCTCCGGAAAGGCCTGTACAACCGATCCGGGTTCCGTCAACTTCTTTCCGCGACAGAAGGTAATCGACACACCGGCTGTCATCACCGTAGTTCACTCCTGCCCAAGTGGTTCCTGCCCAATTCAATTCGCGAACGCCAAGATATAATAATTCACGTGTCAGGGAATCATATCTGGCAAGGGTTTCATCATCGAGTGTCGATGGATCATATGACTCAGGCAAACCGTTGATACCACGTGGAGCACGACGGCCAAAATGATATGCATCAATAACAATGACTGCATATCCGCGGGAGGCATACCAGTCAGCCAACGGTCGTCCGCTTGTGGTGGAACCCCGGTGTTTTACTATGGCGGGATGTACAGGTTTGCCGCAGACTCGATCAGCACCGAAAAGCATCGGGCCACCCCACTCGTGCATTACAATTAATGCAGGGGCAGGAAGAGGTACATTTTTAGGAATATAAAAGTAACCCGGCACTCTGAACCATGGGGTTGTGTTGAATTCTATTTTCTCACGGATAAAAGTGTCGGTCTCAACTCTTTCCAGGGTCTCTGCTTTCAGGTCCACCGGTGGCAGATAGTAGTGCAGACCGTTCATGAGACATTCCCTGGCCTGCAGGGCCCACTCTTTGTGGCTCCGTCCGGGATTTGCTTTCTTCCACAGTTCAGCATTGAGATCGAGTGGCCGGTATGACCGTATTTTCTGCATCGGCTCTTCCAGTGATCCGTAGAGATTAAGTGGTTTACGTCCCAGTTTTCCTTCCGTCATGGGAACCACAGGCCGGGGCAAATCAGATTGCATTAAGGTCGTTTGTCCGGTAGTTGAAGAACAGGAGTTTGAGCTGACTCCAATGCCTACTATTGCTATTCCGGTAGTACCCAAAATGCTTTTCTTTATGAAGTCTCTTCTCTTTGTCATAATGTATTTATTTATATTAGTATCCGGCTTCTATAATAAAAAGACCGCTACCCTCAAAAAGTTTCCCCCAATGTTGTAAATTCGTTTTTTGCGAAAACTAAATACAACATGGGTAAAATTACAGAAACCCGTCT
>CAZWUB010000203.1:0-6057 GCA_964637415.1 uncultured Rikenellaceae bacterium | reverse complement strand
CATACATACCCACGCAGACAAAGTCCGCTCCGTTATTGAATGCATACTGAATACCATCTTTAGGCTGAATCGCACCTGCGGCAAGAGTCTTGTATCCGATCCATGGTTCTTCGAGCTTATTCATGAATTCGATGGTTTCCTGAGGAGTGAAATCCCATACATTATCTTTGTAGCCATCATCCACTGTTGTTTTATGTTCAAGGTCAACCTTTGCTGACCAGTAATTATGGTGATGAATTGTTTTAACCCAGTAATCGGGCCTGATCCCTGCTTCAACACATGCTTTGATTGTTTCGAGCCTGTGTGCCCCGATCCCGGCCGGTATCCCGTAGCTTCGGATCATTTCAAGATATCTGGCAATCTCATCAACCTTACCTTCATAAGCAAACGTATCGGCAGATCCTCCGTGAACATAAATTGAACAGGCGCCTCCTTCAAGCGATTTAAGGATCGATCCCTCTGATGCCCCGCCATCTGATATGAATCTTATCTTTCCGCCCGTCTCCTTCCAGTACTTATTAACGATCCTGCAGAGTGCAGGATTGGTCAGTATGGCATTTATCCCGCATTTCTCGGCCAGCTGCATTGTCATCATAACCTTTTCGTCGGTATGGTATGCTTTTACCAGCTTATCGGTGTAAATAAGATCGCGTGCGTGCGACCATCCGCCGATGAGGTTACCTCCCATAATCAGACGGCTGAATTCAAGATCCTTAATTTTCCCTTTGGGTATTTGTCCCTTAAGTTCTCCGAGAGAAGAAAAAGTAAATGTTTTAATTGTTGCGCTTGAAACAGCATCAACGTTCCCGGCCAGGAATTTTCTTTCATAACTGTCCCATTTTCTTTTTCTGTATACTGCGTAGGCAAATGCTCCGAGAACAGGAACAGAGACCAGATCGCGCAGCATCTCCCGCCTCTGAAGCGGAACACCCTCCTTTTTGATTGTGGGAACCGGGGCATGAGGCTTTTCTTCTTTCCATCTTTTTATTAATCTGTCGATCCCGTAAAAGAAATCAGGAGAAAGCGCAGCAAATATTATTAGCAGAGCAAGTTCTATGAGGTTTTTATTTACCCATAAATAACTTCCTTCAGCAGCCGCCCCGAAAGTATGTCCTGGTATCGGAGGATAGGCAACAAAATAAAATAAAAGAAGTATTGCACCGGCTATTGATGACCATCTTACAGCCAGCCCTATGAACAGTGACAGACCGATAAGCATCAGTCCCCAGATATTAATGAAATCAACTGCATTAACAATTGCCTGGGACTCTGACATCCTGTGGAAGAGATCAGAAAAGATCCAGTTGGATCCCATCAGATATAATTTTGAGGTCCAGCCGGGTGTCAGTAATTTGATAATTCCTTCATAGAGGAAATGCCAGCCTACAAGGATCCTCAGTGCAGTAAAGAGCCAGTTCAGATATTTCTTCATATTTTAAAAACTATCTGATAACATTTGTTGTGCCTCCTTTTTCAAGGGAAAGATCAACCGGTGCATTCGTCTGCCATGATCCACGGGTAAAATCAGGAACCTTTACCGAATTGGATTTGTGGGCAACCGACCATTCGGTAAGTGGTGTGATGGCACTCCACAGAGCTGCATCATATACATCCTGATCGAGAGGCAGTCCGTTACGCAGACAGTCTATCAGTCTCCAGTTTTCGAGGAAATCCATCCCGCCATGCCCTCCGACTTTTTTTGCAAGTTCCCCGATCTTCTTTATGATGGGTGGTGTGAATTTTTCTTCAATAACCTTCATTTCTTCATCTGAAACCCACCTTTCGTGGCCGATTGCTATTTTTGCCGGCAGAGGATATTTCAATGCAGATGCTTTGGTACCACTTACTTTGTGGATTCTTGAATATACATTAGGAGAAGTTACATCATGCTGTATCATCATAGTCCTGCCTTTATTAGTCAGTATGGTTGTGGTTGTCATATTACCCCTGTAGGGATTGTCAACATATTTCTGGTAAAAACTATCAGTTGCCGCAAGTTTTTTGGCCATCTCATTCATCTGGAAATCTTTGCTCATAACAGCAACAAGTAATTCCATTTTATCACCCCTGTTGATATCCATAATCTGACAGATAGGTCCGAGACCGTGAGTAGGATAGAGGTTGCCCCTTCGTTTGGAATTCTCATTCAGCCTCCACATGTTCCAGTAACCATCTTTACTGAAATTGCTGTCGATGAGCGTGTGAATATATGCACCCTCTCCATGAACTATTTCTCCGAAGAAGCCCTGTCTTGCCATATTGAGTGTAAGCATTTCGAAGAAGTCATAGCAGCAGTTTTCAAGCATCATGCAGTGCATTCGTGTTTTTTCGGATGTCTCAACCAGCTGCCAGCACTCATCCATAGTTACAGCAGCAGGTACTTCTATTGCAACATGTTTGCCATGTTCCATTGCATAAACTGCCATCGGAGCATGCATATCCCAGGGAGTTGATATATGTACAAGATCGATATCGTCTCTTTCGCACATTCTCTTCCAGCCTTCAGGATCACCTGAGTATAATTCGGGTTTAAAGCCGGTCTTTGCAATTCTTTTCATTGTTTTGTCAACCTCTGCCGGTACGACATCGCAGAGGGCTCTTATATCAACACCTTCAAGCAGACTCATACTTGAGACATGTCCGGGACCTCTGTTACCCAGACCGATAAATCCTATCCTTACCTTGTCGAGTTTTGGGGCCGCATATCCGCACATGTTGAATTTCTGGGGGCGGGCTGCACCCGGAAGGCTGGCATCTAAAGTGTTTGCTGAAATATCGGGTTTTGAGCCAAATGCTTTCAGGACATTGCCTCCGGCTAAGCCGATACCGGTCAATCCTGTTAATTTTAAGAAGTTTCTGCGTGTACTTTTCATATTTATCGTTAATTAATCAGTTTAAAATGTTGGTTAATCTCCCTGAAGAAACAGATTGAAAATATACGGAAAATATTTCATTTCATCCAATCCTTTAGAATATCATAGTGATCCTCTATAGGATCTTGTATAATGATAAGCTGATTCCCTGCATTTTCTGCTTTGTAGGAATTCTTAATTACAGACAGGTCCATTTCAATATTTTCTTTGCCGGTCTCTCCATTACAATCAGTTGTACCGGCCATCAGGAGCTTTCTGGGAGCCAGCGTGGCTGCCAGGTCCGGAAGATCATACTCTGTAAGTGCCCCGGCTACCAGATTATGGACGAATCCTGCATTATAATAACGATTCATCACTATGGACCTGTATGATGAATATGGTTCAATAAGTGCAATCCGTGAAATTTTCTGATCGAATGCCGCTGCATAAAGCAGTACAGGTGTCATTTCCTTCTTTGCGAAACCATAGATCTCTTCAATACCCTCAGTTTTACCAAGCAACATCCTGAGTCTTATAATGTCTGCAGTGCGGATCCCGGCAATACTCTTTCCCGTAATTACTGATGTAAACCACATATTATTCGAAACACCGAGAATGACGGCATCTCCTTTAAAACTACCCGGTCCGGTTTCCCCTGTTCCGAGCAGGTCGGGGGCAAGCACTGTGAAGCCATTTTTTACGAACCATTCAATTTCCCCGCCTTCAGATGCTTCAGCTGATTTGCCGGAAGGATGTATATAAAGTAATGCTTTATTGTTCTTATTATCAGGTTTGAACAGTAGATAAGGAATTACATAATCCTCTTCTCCCTTTAGGAAATACTTTTCAATAATATAACCCTGTCTTTGAAACCGCCCTGTGAATACGGGCTCCCGTACTTCCGTTGGATTATTGAATCCGCTTAACTTTTTTGCTGAATTAATAATTTCTGCGGATGCTGAAGGAGAAGTCTCTCTTTTTGCCTGAAGCTTTGAAATAAGAACTTCTGCCTCTTTCCTGTTAATATCGAATATTGTTTCTCCTCCCAGTGAATTTGCCAGCTGACCTGTCACAGTCTTCTGAAGCTCCTGTTCCGTACTGAAGTTCACTTCTTCTTCGGCGGCAGAGCCCGGCATCCCGAGATGCTTCTGGAAAAAAGCATACAATGCTTCACGGTTCTTCCTTGTATAACCGTGGCCATGGTCATCTTCAAAAATTTCAATATTATCGGGTTTTCCGAATATTGTGTAAACCCGTTTTAGTTCATCGAAGGTCTCACGGCTCCCCTGGATACTGAAAAAATCTCTTGTATTAGCCATAATGAGAGTGGGCTTTGGCGCTCTTACCTCTATGTAGTCGGCATGATCAATCCCACTTGCCAGACCATTATAAAGGTTTTGTTCCCCGTCCTGAACTCCTATCGACTCAAGCAATCTCCGGTAGCTTGTGATATAACATGCAGGCGCTGAAGCTGCAACCCTGTCATCAAGCGCAGAGATATATGCTGTCTGCGTACCACCGCCTGACAGACCATGAACTCCAATCCTTTGAGGATCGACTTCTTTCCGGCTTACAAGATAATCGATACCTCTTATTCCGTCCCAGGCAAAATATCTGGCAATTGATTTTCCTGTAAGAAAAATCTGGACAGCAGGGTAGGAGTGTTCCTTCGTTGAACTTCCGATAACTGATGCTCCTTTTTCCGGATCGAAATATTGTAAGCGTTCTCCCTGTGACACGGGGTCGATGGCCAGGACAATAAATCCTTTCTTTACGAGATTCAGGAGAGGGAGCTGGTATGATTCAAGCCTGTATACACCGTGACTGTGCCCACTGCAGAATAGTATTGCCGGAGCACGTTTCTGCCTTTTGTCAGGTATGAACAGTGATGATGTAACATAAAATCCGGGCAAGGATTCATAAATTATGTTTTCAACCTTGTAGCCATCCTTTTTTACAGTACCTGTTATTTTTACGTTCAACGGAGTTTTCTCAGGGAATGGACCCATGATATCCCATATGACCTGTCTGACTTCCTTTTGTCTGTTTGTCCAGTCATCAATGGTCTGAAGCTGATTTATTTTTTCAGCTCTTCTTTCAAGCATTCTGAATGCCTCTCCGGTAAGATGATGATAGAGGGAGTTAGAAGCATCACTGTAATGCAGCCAGTTGTTTGTCAGTACGTTGAGCTCATCTTTTGTCTGGCCGGACACTACAGTTACCGATACTGAAATGGAAAGGATTAAGCAAGTGAGAATCTTATTCATGAATAACAGTTTTACAGAGTTTTATTATCAATAAAATGCTTAACAGATTCCTGCACAGCCTGCAATGAAGTATAGCGAGGCTGATAATTTATGAGTCTCCTGGCTTTCTCAATACTGCAGTTGGGACTGTGGGCAATATGGTCCCATGTAGCATCAGCATCTTTTTCACTTACAGTACTCTTCCATTCAGTCCATGGTAAAAAACCAAGGTGAGCATCTTTCCCGAACCATGCAGCCATTGCCTCAGCATAACCTCTTAATGTAAGTGCCTTCGGTGACACAGTATGAAAACTTTCACCGATGGCAGTGCTCCGGTTGTTTATTGCTTTTTCAAAAGCCTGTGCAACATCATCGGCATGAACATGATGAACAGTTTCCAGTCCGAGATTAGGTAAAATAAGTTCTTCACCAGCCGCCAGCTTTTTAAAAACATCAGGGTTGAAGTTTCCTGCAGGATTAAGAGGAACCCATCCTGGTCCGACAATATGTCCCGGATGAATTATGGTTGCCGGAAACCCTGTTCTGTGCGAGAATGACATCAACCACGATTCGATTGCAGCCTTTTTGATCCCGTAATCGCCGAAAGGTTTGCGAGGTTGAGTCTCATCTGTCGGTACCTGTTCACTATATCCGTGAACCCATATTGTTCCGCAAAGCAGGTAGTGTTGTATCTTCCCGTAAAGTTCTGCCACCAGACTCTCAACGCTTTCCGGTGTGAAGCAGATCATGTCAATTACAATGTCAGGATTAAGCCCCGAAATTTGCTTTCCGAAGTTATTTTGTTTTTCCGCCTCAGAACGGTCAAGTGATATCTGTCTGACTGACTTCCATGCAGCATGACTTAAGTATGGCTCCCTTTGCTTACGGCTTACGACAATTAATTCATGTCCGGCCATTACCAGCCTGGGTACCAGAAAGGTTCCCACATGTCCTGTTCC
>CAZWUB010000202.1:1354-6084 GCA_964637415.1 uncultured Rikenellaceae bacterium | reverse complement strand
TATTAAGCCGGACCATCTCATGATATCCAACCGGTTCAAGAAGAATAAGTGAAGGATTATTTATGATCCTGTCCCATAATCCGAATTTTGTAAGCTGCTTCCTGGCACGGGGATGAATAGCCCAGATCAGAACCAGATCTTTCGTCACTTCTTCAGCAAGGAACTTAACAAGAGGAGCCAGCACTTTTTCTTCATCAACATTGGATGGACGGTGAAGCGTCATCAGAGCATAATTCAAATCATCCTTAATATTATCGGGATACTTACATCCTTCAATCAGATTTTCCCTGATTATATTTTCAACATTCAATCTTTCAGCCTTCTCCCTGTTCGCTTCAAGGGTATCAATCATAATATTACCCACAAAATGGATCTTTTCTTCAGGAGTACCCTCTTTCCTCAGGTTTTCCGAAGAAAGGAGATCAGGTGTAAAAAGAAGATCTGATAATCTGTCTGTCACGAGACGGTTTATTTCCTCCGGCATTGTCATATCACCGGAACGAAGTCCCGCTTCAATATGACATAATTTTATATTGAGTCTTTTGGCAACAACCGAGCATGACAGTGTTGCATTCACATCACCCACAACAACAACCCAGTCAGGTTTTTCCCTGAGCAGGACTTTTTCAAATTCAATCATTGTATAACCCAGCTGTTCTGCATGTGATCCGGATCCGATCTCAAGGTTAATATCCGGCTCGGGAATATCAAGATCCCTGAAAAAGGCTTCCGACATCCGGATATCATAATGCTGTCCGGTATGAACCAGAAGATGATCTATAAAATTATTGTGAATCCGGTTATATTCTTCAACAGCTCTTATGAACGGAGCGATCTTCATGAAATTGGGACGAGCACCAACTACTGATATAATTTTCATTAAAGGACTAAATGATTCCGGATAAGACGACTATTCTCGATAAGTGAAAACCTTTGTGCTCTTTGTGTATTCCTTTGTGTCCTTTGTGGTTAAGAAGAATTTTTATTTAACCACAAAGGACACGAAGTTCACACGAAGGTCACAAAGGGTTCCAATTATTACTACATATGTGCTGAAAAAAGATATTTCTACAAATTATGGGCGGCTTATACCATTCCACAAATTACTCAACTTCGCATTCCCCGCTATCAGCTTCACCACCCTCCATGATGTATTATCAATTGTATAATCATCCGCGATCTTTCTGTATCCGCCGGTTTGTTCAAATTCCTTCATGACAAGCTTAATGCTGTCCATCACAACCTGTGTTTCAAAGCCTGTCAGAATGATTGTCCCGGCATCCTGTGCTTCCGGACGTTCCATCGACTGCCTGAATGATATTGCCGGGAAATTCAATATCGATGATTCCTCGCTTATCGTTCCGGAGTCTGACAGGGTACACAGCGCATTCATCTGCAGATGAACATAATCGGTGAATCCAAATGGCTTAAGGAACTGTATCTTCGGATCCATTTTCATTCCCGGCAGTTGTTCAAGCCTTTTTCTTGTCCGCGGATGTGTTGATACGATCACAGGTACATCATATTCTTTCACAAGAAGTTCCAATATCGCAAGTATCTTCTGCAGATGTTCAGGATTATCAACATTTTCCTCCCGGTGCGTTGATACAACAAAATATTCTTTTTGTTTAAGATGAAGCGTATCCAGGATAATTGATCCGTTTATTTTGGGAATGTAATAGTCCAGGACTTCTTTCATGGGACTTCCCGTCAGATAGATCCTCCTTTGTGGTAATCCCTCGGCTATAAGATGGCGGCGTGCATGTTCTGTGTATACAAGGTTATAATCTGACATATGATCGATTACCCTGCGGTTCAGTTCTTCAGGAACATTAAAATCAAAACATCTGTTCCCCGCCTCCATGTGGAAGACTGGTATATGAAGTCTTTTTGCCATGTATGCTGACAGACAGGAATTTGTATCTCCAAGTACCAGCAGAGCATCGGGAGACTCTTTTCTCAGCAGCTCGCCTGATTTTCTGATTATATCTCCCACTGCTGCCTCGAGAGAAGATGTATCGACATTCATGAAGAAGTCGGGTTTCCGCAGTTCCAGGTCTTTGAAGAAGATCTCATTCAGCTCATAATCATAATTCTGTCCTGTATGTGCTATTATATGGTTGAAATGTTGATCCAGAAGCGCCATCACCCGCGATAACCGGATTATCTCAGGCCGCGTTCCGACGACAGTTAGTACTTTTAGAGAAGATTTCTGCATATCAGAAAGTTTGGAGTTTGGAGTTTGGAGTTAAGTGAGCCGGGTAATTCAATTTTTCATTGAAACACCTTAGCGATCTGCACTTTGTTGCATTGTAATTCGGTCATTGCGAGGAGCGAAACAAACCATCGTAATAAATCCGAAAGCCCCAACCGCGACGAAGCAACCCGTTTCGATTAATTGAAAATGTACTCATAACAACTGCACTCTAAACAGAATGTCCCCATCCTTCCGGCCGGACATGCTTCCGCCCCGTCAGTCCCAGGAGGCACAATCTATAACTAATTGATATTATGAACGAAAAGATCTGTTTATCTTAGACCGATCCCGGTTATAGTTTATTTGTACCTCTTATCTGACATTGTAAAGAACAAATATAGCTGAAACCCACATGTTGTCGATACAAACTTTATCACCTGAAAATAGAATTTTATCAACATGAAGGCTCCGGCATACAATTATATCAACATCAAAAATAAATTGAATATAAGAAAATTTACCCTCTTAAACGCTAATAATTGCCGGATGTTCACAAAAGATGAAATAAATTTAGCAACAGCTGGTTTCGAGAGGTGAGCAGAGAGTAATGAGAGATGAGAAAAAGCCATTGCCAACTGCTTTTTGCCAACTGCCAACTTTCCTGAGAGCTGTGAGTGATGTGCAATGCCTGGGGAATTATTGTCCAATTGGTTTTAATCCACTAGCTTTGATACGTGAATCAATATATTTTTTTAACTCCTCAAAAGTCATATTTTGAGTTTCTAAGCTAATTATATCACGTATCTCACGCATCATTTTTACTGCGTCAAACGATTTTTCTTTTTTACTCTTCATAGCGTAATAAGTCTTTTGGGCTACGTATCTCAATCATTGGGTATCCAAGTCTATTGTTGACAGAATTATACCCTTTAATTCTGTCCAGATTTACAATATGTTTAAAATTCCAACTCGCAAGAACATCAACTCTGTTAATCGTCGCAAGAGCAATATGTCTGCAATCTTCAAGACTTATCTTACCAACAACTTTTTCAGAAATATATGCATCTGCAAGTTTAATAGACTCTTCAGTCAACTGAACACGCTCAAATTTGTTAGGTGTGAATTTATATAACAGCTCCCGAACATTCTTCGGAGCCCTACTCAATTCTAATTCAAGCAAGTCTGATACAACAAATATTATTTCATTGTTTTCAAGCCTTTTAAATAGTGCTTGTGTAACTTCACTGAATTCCTCGTCAAAATATCCTCCGACAACTGAAGTATCAATGTAAATCCGATGTTTCATCTATTTGTTTTAACAAATTTACGAAGAATATAAATTAAAGGAAAATCTTTCTGGTTTGCATGATTTTTTGCAGTTCTGCAATCATGAATATGAGAGATGAGTTTTGAAGTATCATGTGCAAATAGTTTTGCCCTTAATCGTTCTTCCAGTTTTGCATACTCCAGTCTTGAACTTAATTCAATTACACAATCAACATCAAATGTGGGCCTTATATCTGAAAAGGCTGGATCATCAGCATATAATTCTGTTACTGCTCCTCCAACAAATACTACTTCTTCATTTAGTTCTTCCAATCCATCCGATACAATTTGCAGCATAACAATATTCGTACTGGGCATCTTATAATCTTTTTTCTAATTCTTCAATAGCAATTTTAAGTTCCCTAACCCGGCCTACTCTTAGTGTATCTGTTATTGCCAGCAACTCATAAAACAATTGATCATTTTGCACGACAATGGGAATAGTGCCATAAAGAGGCTCAATTGTCTGACCTCTCAGAATCCCTTTAGAATAGGGCCAGACAAAATTTTCAGAGCCGGAGATTATGTGTTCTTTTATCGGGCTTGCAGAATGTGCTGTAGGTATCCCTCTGACAATAGCACCAGGTTCTGCAGGAAACACATATTTTAATCCATAGATCAGAAACTCTTTAAAAGAATTTTTGTATACCTTCCGCTTATCATCATCTATTAATCGTACGATTCTACATCTGTTCAAGGCTTCAGATACTTCAGACTGACTTATTTTCAAAAAATTAGCTATATCAAGATTCAACCATTCTGAGTTTTTTATTGAAGTTATCCTTAATAATACAAGGATATCCTGAGGTCGCATTCCACTATGCTTCTTCATTGTTATTATAATAATTGATTCGCGATTCGCGAATTGCAAATATTTGAAAAATTCTTAGATTTGGTTGTATTTAAAAGATGATTAGCAATTAAATATTGGCTACTTGCCAACGTTGACCTCCGTAGCTTTCTTTGTCCTCCGACGTTGTCGGACATAGCTGACTTTGTCTGGCAAAGGCCCGGCGCTACGCTCAGCCATTTGAGAAAAGTATAGCACACGAAATATACCCACATGGTAAGTGTAGCTATTCTTTTGACTTTTTTGTGCTGCTCTGTTATTTGTCACTGGATGGAAAGTTTTATTTTTTTCCCCAGTCCTTGCTCTATTAGTCTATACAAGGTTGAAAGTTGAATATCAGAGTGTCCGTTTTCTATC
>CAZWUB010000202.1:0-1216 GCA_964637415.1 uncultured Rikenellaceae bacterium | reverse complement strand
CTCCTCGAAAGTTGTAATATTCTTATTTTTTTTCATCTCTTTTACTTTTAAAATTCGCTTCTCTGATCTTTAGTGCCTTTTCAACTTCATTGTTAATCTCTTCTTCCGTGATCTCATTGGTCTTAAAAGCGTTTAACAGTCTTGAAAGCCTTTTGTAATTTTCGTTCGTTACATTCCGATTTTTTATAAAAATATACATTTAGTCCAGCGACTTTTTGTATAATTTTACATTTTCCCGAACGACTTTTTGTATTTCGTTACATTTTTTCGAATGACTTTTACCTGAATAATGAATTAGATCCGCCTGTCATTATATCAGGGATTATCTTATTGATCTGTGATAAAAACCATTCTTTATCTGGTGAATTTTTCATCCAGATTATTTCCTGTAATTTCTCAACAGGGAACTTTTCAAGTACTTCTGCAGCATTAACCGGATTCACCCATAGGTCTTTTTCAGAAGCATCTTTAAAAACATTCTCCCAATTAAATGAATAAGACTCCGATATGTATACAATATCAACTACATCTTTTGCGGCATAACGGCTTAATGCTGTTAATTTATTTGACAGGATATTCATTATGTTATCCGTTCTTATAAAAAGCTGAGTTTTAACGGGTGTACCGCTTCTGTATGGAACATCATTAACCAGATCCAGTTTCAGGTTACAACCTTCCGATATAATGATTATTCTTGCATAGCTCTCATCAACAGCACTGGTATCTATCCTTAAACCTGAATTTTTCAGAGAATCAATAATTTTTAAGACCTGTTGTTTGAAATCTGGTGCACCGTTAAGGAAAAAGTCCAGATCATCTGAGTACCTGTGACTCAGATAAGCCCTGCTAAGTGCTGTCCCTCCCGTAAGATAGAAATCAACCGGGAGCCGACCAATCATACTAAGTATTTTGTCCTGAAGAGGGTAAACAATATTTTGATAATAATCTTCGTGCATTTAAATAATAGGTTCTTCGTTTAACAGGAAAGAGTTTCCGGATAGTTGAATCAGTTAACAATTTCAGCAAATCCTGAATGGTGATAAGTTTAATCAGTTCATACCAGGACAAAGTATTTAGTGCCTCAACGAATATCCGCTCATTTTTGCTGAAAAAATCCATGGGATTATCCAGTATCTCATCCACCAGTTCCTGACGTCTGTCAACAGGTATATCCCATAAAATAGCCCTAAGCTTTGTATTTAAGTCGGTTTTCATT
>CAZWUB010000201.1:0-6090 GCA_964637415.1 uncultured Rikenellaceae bacterium | reverse complement strand
AGGTAAGCGGGGAAATTATCCATCAGTTATTCTTACCCGGAATAACGCGCGCAAATCATTAAAGAGTGACGGGTACCAGATCACAACAGGAGCAACTGAACTGGTGATAAGTGCAAAAGGAGAAGCCGGATTGTTTTATGGAACACAAACCCTGTTGCAGTTAATTCAAAAGGATGGTGAGGGTTTTAAAATCCCCGGAGTGATCATAACAGACTGGCCCGACATAAATAAGAGGGCAATACATTATGATACCAAGCATCACCAGGATAAAGCGTCTTACGTCAGATCCTTTATAAAAGATCTTGCAAGGTATAAAGTCAATATGCTGGTTTGGGAATGGGAAGATAAATTTGCCTATCCAAGTCATCCGGAGATAGGTGCTCCGGGAGCTTTTACACTTGAAGAGATGCAGGAGTTTACCAGGTATGCCAGGCAATACCACATACAAATCGTCCCTCTGGTCCAGGGTCTGGGCCATGTAAGCTTCATACTGAAGTGGCCACAGTACAAGCATCTCAGAGAGATTGAGTCTTCTAACTGGGAATTTTGTCCTTTAAAAGACGGCAGCTATGACCTTTTATTTGATCTCTGGAAAGATGCCATCGCTGCAACTCCGGGATCGGACTATATTCATATCGGGTCAGATGAGACTTATGAACTTGCAGCCTGTGAGGAATGTAAGGCAAAAGCAAAAGAAACAGGAAGAAGCGGGTTATTCCAGCTTTTCATAAACAGATCTGCAGAAACCCTTAAGAAATCCGGAAGAAAAGTAATGGCATGGGAGACCCCTATGGGATGGAAAGTTGGTAAATCTCCGGCAATAGGGATTGAACCTGTAAAAGATCTGGTGTTTACCGAGAGTTACAACTATGAGACTCCCGGCTATGACTATGCCAGAGAGGCAAAAGCACTGGGGTTCGAAGTATTTGCTTATGATCCTAACCCCGGAGTTGTCCCATTGATGGTTCCTTATTACTTTGAACAGAGTGAGGATGGGGAAATGCGCCCGGGGAGCCTTGAAAAATCACACAGCTTTCTTTCTCCCGCAGCCGGATCAGGAGTCTTTGAAGGAATGATTTGTACCTCCTGGGACGATTCTGGCTTACATAATCAGATGTGGATGATACATTTTGTTAACGCAGCATCTTTGTCATGGAACGGAAACGGCCCATCTCCCAAAGAATTTCTGGATGTCTGGTTCAAAAGCTATTATGGTAATCATACAAAAAATATTAATGAACTTTTCAGCCTTATGAATGAGGGGGCATATTATTACGCCGGAACAATGGAACGTAATGTGTGGCACTATGGAGAAATAGGACAAACACACCTTCCTGATCTTCCCCGGGGCGACGCTATTGAATATGACCCATTCTGGAACACTGAGTATAAGGATAAAGTTGCCTTGTCGGAAGAGATGCTTGTACGTATGAACAGGGCACTGGAGATTATAGAAGAAAACAGAAAAACAGATATTAAAAATAGTTATGACCTTGAGATTATCAGAACCGGTGCGGAATTAATTAAACATACCTGCCTTACATATCTCGATCTGTCAAAGCTGGAATACACTATAAGAGAGGCACATAGAAACAGGTTTGTTGATTTTAATCTGTCATTGGATAAGTTAGTTTCTGCACAACAGATACTTGAAAATACACTTGGCAGACGTGAAAAAGTTTTCAATGATCTTGTGCAAACATGGGAACAAACGCGTCTTCCTAAAGGATTATCTACTGATGAAAAAACATTTTTCTGGCAACAGGACAGGGCACGCCATTTTGCATTCCGCAGACCGGATATGACTTTCCTGATATATGATGAACAGCTGTTGAATATGGAAGCTTATCTTGAAGATCTTAAAACATACATTGAATACTTAAAACGGGATGTCTTTTAATATCCACTATTCTCAATATGAAAAAAACATCACATTTGATATTTTTAATGGGATTCCTGATCCTCCTGTCATGTAAAGAAGGCCGGAATAAATCACAGAGCTCTGACAGTAATGTGGAATTCGCAAAGGAAATGGTTGAATTTGTTACTTATGAACACAATCCTCTGTTCAGTGGAACAAAATCTGATACATGGGACAGGCATATACGTGAGCGGGGTTTTATTTTATTTGATGAAGGGATCTATAAAATGTGGTATACCGGTTACCAGGGTGATAATGATCCAAAAGCGCTTGGATATGCCACTTCCGGTGACGGTATAAACTGGACCCGTTTTTCTCAAAACCCGGTGTTTAGCCAGAAATGGACTGAGGACATGTTCGTTATGAAACATGAAGGTAAGTATTTTATGTTCGCAGAGGGGATGAACGATGTTGCACACCTGCTAATTTCTGATGACGGGATAGCATGGCAGGAGCAGGGAGACCTTGTAATACTTACAGTTAAAGGTGATACAATCAGTGGTCCCTATGGAACACCTTCTGTATTTATTGACAATGGGAAATGGTTCCTGTTTTATGAAAGGAACGATGAGGCTATATGGCTGGCCACATCCGTTGATCTGATCACCTGGACAAACATTCAGGATGAGCCGGTTCTCAATAAAGGTCCGGAGACATACGATAAAGGGGCCGTTGCCTTAAATCAGGTAATTGATTTTAAGGGAAAGTATTATATGTTTTATCATGGTTCAGATGATGCAGAATGGGCAACTCCGGGAGCTACTTCACTCTGGACATCAAATGTTGCCGTTTCGGATGATCTGTTGCATTGGGTTAAATACCCGGGCAATCCGGTAGTTGAAGGAGATCATTCAAGTCCGGTTATTGTTTTTGATGGCAAAGGATACCGGCTTTATACAATGCACGATGAAGTCTGGCTGTATTTTTCAAAATAGAATTATATAATTATTGTCCACAGGGCATTAATGTCAATAGAAACAGGTTGATACGAAATTTTGTCTAGCCAGCAGAGCATCAACGGAAATAGAATAATGATATAGGATTTTGTGTAAATTTGTGAAAATCAATACAACAATCTTTACAAAACATCTTATGGACAGATCTGCCAAAGCAATATTTCCACAGTTACTATTAATCCTTATCACCCTCAGTTCGTGCAATAAGAAAGAGATCCCTCTGCTGACAACTGAAACAGTGTCTTCAATTACGGCAATGTCGGCAAAGAGCGGTGGCAACATCACCGACGACGGAGGCGCTGATATTAAAGAGAGGGGTGTATGCTATAACACCTCGGGCAATCCGACAAAGCAGGACCAGAGAACTTCCGACGGCACCGGAACCGGATCCTTTTCGAGCAATGTAATCCTGCTGGATCCGGGCAAATATTATTACCTGAGAGCTTATGCAACAAATAAGGCAGGAACAGGCTATGGTGATATAAAAGAATTTCTTACACCACCACTGACGAAGGGTACTGTTACAGATATTGAGGGAAATTCCTACGGGACTGTAATTCTTGGAAACCAGACATGGATGACAGAAAACCTCAGGACAACAACGTACAATGATAATACACCCATTCCGCTGGTACGCAGCAACGATGTCTGGACCAGGCTGATTTCTCCGGCCTATTGCTGGTATGATAATGATTCCCTTGCAAATAAACCGGTTTATGGAGCTTTGTACAACTGGTTCGCAGTTTCTACAGGCAAATTATGTCCCACCGGATGGCGTGTTCCGATAAGTAATGACTGGTTGTTCCTGGCAGATTTTCTTGGAGGAGCATATCTTGCAGGTGATAAACTTAAGGAGGAAGGAGGAAGCCACTGGGTCAATTTCAGTTCCGTAACTACAAATGTCAGTGGTTTTACAGCACGTCCCGGGGGAGGCCGGATCAATGGCAATTTTGTTTATGAAGGCTTTGCCGGTGCATGGTGGACCTCAACCGAGTATGATGCCGTTAATGCATGGTGTCTTGAGCTCGACGATGATGTTGTCGAGTTACTGTCAGGAGCAGTTGGAAAGAGCTACGGATTCTCAGTCCGCTGCATTAAGAACTGACATACATCAACGTATTATAATACGTTTTTTAATACGTTGATCCGTAACCGGCAACCTATAGGATAAATAACAATGATTATAAATAAACCAGAATATGGATAAACGTTCATTTTTAAAGAGCGCCGGACTGATCGGTCTGGGAAGCATTGTTGAACCGGGAGGTCTGACCGGACTGATAGAATCGGTTTCCAATATCCCTTCCGCAGAACTGGCTGAAGATGAAAATTTCTGGAAAAAGATAAGAGCCGGATACCGGCTTAAACCTGATTATATCAATCTCGAAAACGGGTATTACTGCATCCTTCCCCTGCAGGTGCTCGAGAGCCAGATCAGGCATTTGAGAGAGATCAATTACCAGGGATCATATTATATGAGGACGGTTCAGTTTGAAAACAAGAGAAAAATGGCAGCAAAGATTGCAGAGCTTGCAGGCTGCCCGGCTGATGAACTGATACTTACACGTAATACCACTGAATCTCTCGATATGATAATCGGCGGGCTTGACTGGAAGCCGGGGGACGAAGCAGTTATGGCTGAACAGGATTATCCCTCCATGCTGAATATGTTCAAACAGGTTGCTGCCAGATATGGCGTTGTGAACAAAATAGTATCAGTACCAAATGACCCCGGTTCGGATGAGGAAATTATAAAACTCTATTCTGATGCCATTACCGAAAAGACAAAACTTCTGATGATATGTCACATGATAAATATTACGGGGCATATACTTCCTGTAAGAAAGATCTGTGATATGGCTCACAGCAGAGGTGTAGAGGTAATGGTCGACGGAGCGCATGCATTAGGCCATTTCAGGTTCACGATTCCTGAACTGAATTGTGATTACTACGGAAGCAGCCTTCATAAATGGCTGAGTGTACCTCTTGGATCAGGTATGCTCTGGGTTAAAAAGGAAAAAATCAGAAAAATATGGCCTCTGATTGCATCCGGAGTAACAGATCCCGACAATATTTTGAGACTTAACCAGATAGGGACTCAAGCCGTATATACGGATCTGACTGTTTCGGAAGCAATTGATTATTATAATATGCTGGGACCCGAACGGAAAGAATCGAGGCTCAGGTACCTGCAGCATTACTGGACCGATAAAGTCAGGAATCTGCCTGATATAATCCTGAATACTCCCTCTGATTTCCATCGGTCATGCGCTATTGCAAATGTTGGAGTGAAAGGAATTAAACCCGGCGAACTTGGCGACATACTTTTGAAAAAATACGGGATATATTGCGCCCCCATCGACGGTGCCAATGTACACGGTTGCAGGATCACACCAAACGTTTATACTACAACGAAAGAGCTGGATACTCTTGTTAAAGCACTGAAAGAACTTGGCTGATCAGGCATTTACCTTTTTGCGTCCAAATAATTTTTTTCCGAATTTAATCAGCAGGTATGTGATCACAACAATTACTGCTGCTGCAATTATGAGCGGCATTACAAGAGATAAGACTGAGGTTCCTACAGCCGCTGCATTCTCTCCTGTCGCAACTACTGCATTTCCCGTCCCGGCAGTAAGCTTTGTCGATGCAAGCCTTGTAAGAGCAGTCCCGCCCTGAATAGTTGCTGCTGATCCTCCGCCAAAAATGAATCCGGTAATCCACTTCAGCAGATCATTGTCAACGGGCAGTACTGATGTAAGAAGAAGCGTTCCCGCACCGACTGCAAGAGGAGTGGTTATTGTGTCAAGCAGGTTATCGATGAATGGAATGTAATATGCCAGTATTTCAACAACGGTTGCCGTAGAAAGAGTGATCAGAGCAGGCCAGCCCGCCAGCCATTGAAATCCTTCATTTAACGGAAAAATGCCGGCTTTGGCTGCGATGCTTGCTGCAAGCATCGGCACAAAAACCCTGAAACCTGAAGCAGCGCTCAGTCCTATCCCTATAGCAACAGCAATAATTAATTCTTTATCCATAATCTGAAAATTTACAAGTGTAATCAGTGTTTGTCAATAATCAAAAAAATGCCACTTTAAAGACAAGCACTAACTGATCCTCATTTTTTCCTAAATTTACCATTTATCACCCGATTTAGTGAACTTTTTTTTATCTTTATACATTGTACAGCGACATGATAACTTAATCTTATAT
>CAZWUB010000200.1:4041-6119 GCA_964637415.1 uncultured Rikenellaceae bacterium | reverse complement strand
TTCCTGAAATCTGAATAATTAAGTTCTAACCTGACACCCACCGGTACACTATGTGGCAGAAAAAAGAAAACTACCTTCACGGCGGTCATCCATGGCCGAAACAGTGTAAGCGCACAGTTGGCAAATTATCAATGAATTTTGAGGATGGCAACATCCGGAATATCTCAGTCGGTAATACTGAGATTTTAAGAATGACATATTTTGCTGTACGCGATAAAGAATGGCTTACAGTAAAACCCGTAATAGAGGGTGAAATGATGTTGTACAATCCGGAGTCTGTCTTCTTTACATTTGAAGCACATTTCAGATCAGATGAAATCAATTTCCGCGCAGATATCTCAATTTCCGCGAAATCTGACAACAGTCTTATTTTCACTTTTGAAGGCGAGGCTTTAAGCACCTTTAAAAAGAACAGGATCGGATTATGTGTCCTTCATCCAGTTGAAGATTGTGCCGGTAAAAGTTGTGTTATAGAACAAACTGACGGCACCACCGAACACTCATCTTTCCCGGAGGAAATTAGTCCTCACCAGATCTTCAGGAATATTAAGTCGATGAGGTGGATGACGGGAGGACTTAATTGCAGGCTTGACTTTGAAGGTGATATTTTTGAAACCGAGGACCAGCGGAACTGGTCAGACTCCACATTTAAGACCTATTCCACACCGCTTTCATTACCCTTCCCCGTTCAGATTGAAAAGGAAACTGCTATTTCACAGAAAATTACACTTCATGTTGAAGGAGTTCCGGAAGTTATCAGCGAAACTGATAATATAACCTCCATCATGCTCATGCCGGAACATCTGGTACGTCTTCCTGAGGTCGGAATATGCCAGTCAGGAAGGCCATTTCCTTTAAGTAACGCTGAAAAAAAACAACTCAGGGCTCTGCACTTTGACAATTACCGGATTGACCTCCTGCTATTTGATCCGAACTGGCAGAAAAAAGCTGAAAATGGTTTTCATGATTCTTACGATCTCGGCTGGCCTGTGATGTTTGCCCTGATTTTCGCTGATAATTACCGCGATCAGCTAAATGATTTTATAAAATGGTATTCATGGCGTAAACCTTCAGTCAGATCTGTTTTAATATTTCACAAAGACTACCCGTCAACTCCCGAAAAAATGGCTCTTGAATTGATCCCTCTCATCAGGGAAAAAATCCCGGAGGCAAGGATAGGTACCGGTACCAATGCAAATTTCGCAGAGCTCAACAGGAACAGGCCGGCTGATACCGGGAATGATTTTATCTCATTTTCGGTTCATCCTCAGGAACATGCCTCAGACAATTATACTGTTACAGAGAACCTGATAGCTCAGAAATATCTTGTTCAAAGTGCTGCACAGTTCGCCGGGAACAAAGGGATCTGTGTTTCACCGGTAACCCTGACAAGACGATTTAATGCAAATGTTTCATTTTTCGAGCTTCCATACGAAGGCAATCTGATGCCGCCACAGGTTGACAGCCGGCAACTGTCTTTGTATGGAGCCTGCTGGACCACCGGTAGTCTTAAGTATTTGTGTGAATCGGATGCCGAAAGTGTTACATTCTTTGAAACCACAGGGGAAAGGGGAATAATTCAGGGCGACCGGACTTCCCAATGGCCTGATCAGTTCCCTTCAACTGCTGGCGATGTATTTCCGGCATATTTTGTTTTCAGGTATCTCCTCGCAAACAAGGATATGAATATTGTAAAAAGTATCAGTTCCCATCCCGGTATTACAGAGTGTCTGGCCCTGACTGACGGCAAGAAGGTCAGAGCGCTGCTTGTAAATCTTACCGGCGAACCACAGATTGTCAGGATAAGCTGTTGTTCCGGATTATTCAGGATAAGATCCCTTCATTCAGAGAACTTTCCTGAAGCGGTATCAAACTACAGGTGGACAGGCAACAGCTCGGAGAAAGTCATTAAAGCGGATGAGAGCTTCTCAATTGAGCCTTGTTCAGTTAACTTTGTTGAAGGATGGCTCAGACACTAAGTATTTTTAAATATATTAAATAAGTATCGGCAATTAGTAATAATCTGCAAAATATCTGGTTTGTCAAATTCACCTCGTATTAATTATCAAACACTCTCA
>CAZWUB010000200.1:0-4031 GCA_964637415.1 uncultured Rikenellaceae bacterium | reverse complement strand
TGTTCAGTTAACTTTGTTGAAGGATGGCTCAGACACTAAGTATTTTTAATTTATTTAAGGATTAAAATTTGACCCTAAATAATGTTTAAGTTCTCTCATTTTTTTAACTTTAAGTACTCTAAACTCTAGCTCACTTTAAGTACTTGTTAGTTATTATTGATTAACCTTTAGAAACCATGGTACTTGTACAAAATTACGCACTTGCAGTATTTCTCTGTGTCATTGCAATGATCTGCTGGGGATCGTGGCAGAATACCCAGAATCTTATCGGAAAAGAATGGCGTTTTGAACTTTTCTACTGGGATTACTCAATCGGCATCTTTATGTTTGCACTTCTTATGGCTTTTACTTTCGGAAGTTTTGGTAATCAGGGACGCAGTTTCCTTCCCGACCTGGCTCAGGCTGATGCAAAAAACCTGCTGTCAGCTGCATTCGGGGGATTTATCTGGAATATAGGGACCCTGCTGCTCGTAGCATCAATATCAATTGCAGGGATGTCCGTGGCATTTCCTATTGGAGGAGGATTGGGATGGATCCTTGGTATCTTAATTAATTATATCGGCAAACCTGAAGGTAACCCCGGATTCCTTTTTACCGGTACAGGTATTATAATAATTGCCATTCTCCTTAGCATGCAATCATATAAAAAGCTGGCCGACCAGCAGAAAAAGCCCACATTCAAGGGAATACTTCTCGCCGTGCTGGCAGGCTTATGCATCGCTTTCTTTTACAGGTTCGTTGCTTCATCTTTGGCAACAGATTTTTCACCTGCCGATGACGGGAAGATAAGTTCATATACAGCTGTTGTTTTGTTTTCTGTCGGTGCTCTGATCAGTACACTTATAGTCAACCCTTTCTTCATGGCAAAACCCGTACAGGGGGAGCCGGTAACAATTGGACAGTGGGTGAAGGGAAGCCCCCGGGCTCATCTTATCGGAATGCTCGGAGGGGCAATATGGTGTCTTGGCAATTCGGTGAGCTTTATGTCTGTTGGAGCAGCAAGCCCTGCAATCTCATATGGCCTCAGTAATGCAGCACCGGTGGTGGCAGCTTTATGGGGGATTTTCCTGTGGAAGGAATTCAAAGATGCACCGAAAGGAACAAATACACTCCTTTCACTTATGTTCGTTTGCTATATAATCGGTCTCGTCCTTATAGTATATTCACGATTTGCTTAACTAAATCCTTTGTGCTCTTTGTGTAAACCTTTGTGCTCTTTGTGGTTAAATAAATAAATATGAAAAAACTAATCAGTTTACTTATAGGTATCAGCTCCATCTGTTTCACTTTATACTCCCAGGAAAATCCCTGGAAAGGCTTATCTGCAGATCTCTCCCATGGAAAGCTGAAGGTCTCTGAAAACAAAAGATTTCTTGTTTTTGAAGATAATACTCCCTTCTTTTATCTGGGCGACACGGGCTGGGAACTGTTTCATCGTCTCAATAAGGAGGAGACTGAGAAATATCTTGAGACCCGCCGGACTCAGGGATTCACTGTCATACAGGCAGTAGCACTGGCAGAGCTTGACGGATTGAATACTCCCAATGCAGAAGGTAATAAACCACTGATTGACAATGATCCGCTGAAACCTGATGAAGCATATTTTGAACATGTCGACTGGGTGATTAAGAAAGCTGCAGAAAAGGGAATATTTATCGGCCTTCTTCCTACATGGGGAGATAAAGTAGATAAAAGATGGGGAAAAGGCCCTGTAATTTTCAATAAAGACAATGCGTTCGTTTACGGTCAATGGATAGGTGACCGATATAAGGATTACCCGAACATTATCTGGATCAATGGCGGCGACCGCGACGGAGGAGGCGAAAACAAACCTGTATGGGAAGCAATTGCCGAAGGTATCAAGTCGGTTGATGAGAATCATCTTATGACTTTTCATCCATTTGGAGAGCATAGTTCATCGGAATGGTTCCATAACAGTGCCTGGCTCGATTTCAATATGTGCCAGACCGGCCATGGACAAAGGAGCTACGCAATATATAAAAGGATTGTAGTGAAAGATTATAGCCTGAAACCCGTAAAACCATGTTTCGACGGAGAGCCAAGATATGAAGATCATCCTGTAGGCTGGAATCCGGATGTTCTCGGGTGGTTCAATGATGCCGATGTAAGGCAGGCATTATACTGGAACCTCTTCAGCGGGGCCTTTGGTCATACATACGGCTGTCATCCGGTATGGCAGATGAAAACTCCGCAGCGTGAAGCTGTTGGCCTTGCAAGAAATAACTGGTATGATGTCCTCGGGCTTCCGGGTGCCTGGGATCTGATGCACGCAAGAAAACTTCTGGAATCCCGACCGTTCCTGTCTAGAATACCCGACCAGTCGATCATAGCGCCGTCATATTTCCCTGAAACAGATTATGTGGTTGCCACAAGAGGTGAAGGTTACGCCTTCGTCTATTTCCCTACCGGATGGAGCGCAAATATTTTACCTGAAAAGATTGGTGCTGAAAAAATCACAGCTTACTGGTATGATCCGAGGACCGGGGAATCACAAACTATAGGAACATTCCCCGGAAAAGTAAGTATCAGATTCACTCCTCCTTCAAACGGAAGAGGCAATGACTGGATACTTGTTATTGACGATGCATCCTTAGGTTTCAAAGAACCCGGCTTATAATGCGGTTCTTCTAAATAATAAGGCTATACTCCGGACACCTCAAACGAATCCACTTCGTGGTATGCTTTTATCAGAGCTTTTTCACCATCAGCCCCGGGCATTGAGTTTCCGTGTTCCATTCCGACAACATCTCTGTAACCTCTGCCATAGATGTATTTAAATATATTTTTGTAATTGATTTCTCCGGTTGTGGGTTCTTTTCTTCCCGGATTATCGCCCACCTGGAAATAGGCAATTTCATCCCACGTAAGCTCGATGTTATGAATCAGGTGCCCTTCGGTTTTCTGCATGTGGTAAATATCGTACAGAATTTTGCATGCCGGGCTGTTCACTGCTTTGCAGATCATATAGGTCTGGTCTGACGTTTGTAAATACAAATCCGGCGAATCTGAAAGCGGCTCCAGCACCATAACAAGACCATGCGGTTCAAAAATTTCGGCTCCGCGACGTAATACTTCAATAACATTGGCATCCTGAATTCCGATGGGTAATCTGCGCTCAAATGCACCCGGAACCACAGTCATCCATTTGGCATTTACTCGTTTGGCCACATCTACGGCCCGCCGGCATCCATCCAGAAAAATATCAAGATGCTCTTTTTTACCTGCGGCAAAGGTATTGGCCATGTTTCCTCCTTTATCAACAACAAATACGCCCATGGTCATTCCAAGCTTTTCCAATGTTTCTCCAATTTTTGTCTGGGTTGCAACATCGCGACCCATAAGACCATTGTCTTCAAACGCTGTAAATCCCTGGTCGGCCATAAATTTTAGCTGGTCAATCAGGTCGTCACCGGCACTGTTCCTGAACATTCCAAAATGAGGTGCATAATTCAGTCTGAATTTTTCTGCATCAGATGAAACTGCTTCGGAGGCTGTAGCTCCCATTATGCTTCCCATGCCTGTTAAAGCAATGCTGCCGGCAATCGTGTTTTTTAAGAAATTTCGTCTTTCCATGATGATAAGGTTTTTTGTGATCAGTTGGTGTATTGGTTATTTTAATTTTTCAGGTTCGATAATGTTTCAATGTCTTCGGGATGTACTGAGCCATCCGGCAACGGGCATGTGTGGCTGCATGGTGTTGCATACTTCTCTGGGTTTGTTTTTAAATCCGAATACTTTTTGATACTACTTCTTGTAAATGTATGTCTTACAACTTTTGATTGCTCGTTTAGTTTTTTCTTTGTATTTTTCAATCGCCAGCTGGCGGTTGTTTTTTGCCGGGACTTTATTTTATAACGACGAGAAGATAAACAATTAACATCACTTTATCTGATTTCTAATTCACTTTTTTAAATAATACGTAAAGAATTAAGCGTATGGAAAAGCTGAAATTTGCAATTCTTGGCTGCGGGTTCTGGTCGCAGTTTCAGCTGGGTGGCTGGCAGGAATTG
>CAZWUB010000199.1:0-6162 GCA_964637415.1 uncultured Rikenellaceae bacterium | reverse complement strand
GGTGGACAAACACCTCAATGAATTCCAGAGGGCAGCTTACAGCCGGACAATACGGTAGTGATCTGAGCGCGACATACGGTTTTGATGCTTACGGATACCCGACATCAACTGTTACCGGCTCGCTTCAGAGTTATTCGTACAATTTCAACACTGTGACCGGAAACCTGAGCTGGAGGCAGAACAACAAATATTCAGACCTTAAAGAAACTTTTAATTACGACAATCTTGACAGGTTGGATAACGTTTATAAAGGTACCGGAACATCGGTTCTGACTCTCGATATGGCATACGAAAGCAACAAGGGAGGGATTTCAACCAAGAGCGATGCCGGAACAATGATTTATAACTATCCCGGCAAGCCTTATGCCCTGGGTGGTATCAATCCTGTAACAGATCCGGAAGAAAAGACTCTTGGTAATACGGATGTATATAGCTTATCATCCACCACAGCTAACAGGAGAGCTCAGACCATAACATTCCCGGAGGCAGGAACCATACAAAGCATCTCGATGTACCACAACGGAGGCACAGGAAAAGTATTGTTTGGAGTATATGCAGATGCTGACGGAGCGCCAGGAGGAAGATTAGGAGTGACATCATCCACGGTGATCAATTCAACAGCCGGATGGCAGACAGTATCGTTAATCAGTCCTGTTGCAGTAATATCGGGTCAGAAGGTATGGCTGTCATGGGTATATGAGAATAACCCGGGAGTAAGGTATGTTGCAGGTACACCTGCAAGGGCAGAGTCGGCGGCAACATGGCCGGGAGGAATGCCTGATCCTTTTGGAACGTCTGCGTTTGCTAATTATAAGTATTCAATATATTGCACATATACGGCCGGCACGGGAGTTGTGCCCGGGTTGCCGCAATCAGTGTCCTATACTTCATTTGAGAGTATAAGTACCATAAGTGAGAATAATTATGTAGCTTCGTTTACATATAATCCGGAGGCACAGAGAGCAAAAATGGTTGTTCAGCAAAGCGGCAATACGATACTTACCCGGTGGTATTCAGGCAGCAGCTATGTAAAAGAAACTGCAGGCGGGGTTACAAAACAATATACCTTTATAGGAGGCGATGCATATACAGCGCCGGTGGTTGCAATAAAGACGGGGACCGGAACACCTGTTTATTATTATCTGCTACGCGATTACCTTGGCAGCATAACACATGTGGTCAATACTTTCAAAACAACGGTTGCAGAGTACAGTTATGATGCCTGGGGCAGGATGCGAAATCCTGCGACCTGGGATAACTTTACACCCGGATCAGAACCTGTCTTGTTTGTAGCCGGCAGAGGCTTTACAGGACATGAACATATGCCCTGGTTCAATAGTATAAACATGAATGGTAGGATTTATGATCCGTTAATAGGACAATTCCTGAGTCCGGATAATTATATACAGGATCCGACATTTACTCAAAACTATAACCGTTATACCTATTGCCTCAATAACCCACTAAAGTATGTTGATCCGAGTGGCTATGTCAAGCTGAAAACATGGGATGACTTTTGGTCTGTTGTTGATGATCTCTGGCGCCAGGGAGGAGGAAGTTGGGACAGTCGTACAGATAATATACCTTCAGGAGGAGGTCAGGGTGGAGGGTATGGTGTTCCATCAGGCACCGGATTTCAGGGACCTGGCCAACCATATATGTTGCCAGAAGTCACCGTTACTGCTAAGGCGCCTGAGAAAAAGACACCGACTACTCCTATTGTTGATAATAATGATCCATTCCTTGGGATAATCGCCTCAAGAGGAGGGGGTGAAGAACCTGGTTTTGGTGAAAGTCTAATACCTATATGGGGTTCGGGCCGATCTGCAATAAGCTCATTCCAAAACGAGAATTATTGGGCAAGTATTGGATATGGAGTTTTGGCTGTCACAGATATGTTTTTAGTAAAATCAGCTCTAACTGCTGTAGCTAAAGGAACTATCACTCTTGCAGCAAAGTATTGTCTTCGTGAGGCAGTTGTAAATCCAACTTTAACAGCGAGAGAAGCCGCTGCTGCAATTAGAAACCCTTCTTTAGAAGCAATGATGAATGGCAAAGGTATTGATAGAGCATTTAGAGCAGCTGCAAGCAATAATTTAATTCTTAGGCCCGCAGAAAGTATTGGGATATTACAGATAAACCCAATGAACCGTGGGGCTGATATGGTTGGCAGAGGAATCTTACAAGGTACTTGGTGGGATGTTACAACCTCTGGTTCATGGGGTACTCACGTTTCAAGATATGGTTTAGGGGGAATTAAATTGATTTATCCCTGATAATATTCAATATTATGGAAGACTTAGTTAGGCGTTGGACAACTCAAAAAGGTAAAGAGAAATTAGAAAATATAATCTATTGTTTAGAGCGGGGACAAACCCTCTCTTCTATAAAGGGCATAGAACAATATGTTGGCCGTTATGATTTACGAGGTGCCAAGTTATCAGCTTTAACAAATAAAAGAAATATAGAAGCTGGGAAACATAAATTAATCCAAAAATTTGGCACCTTAAAACTTAAACAAGTATTAATTGAATCTATAGATCTTTCTTTTGCAGACATTAGTTATTCTCTTTGGGAAAGATGCAATATTAACAACTGTATTTTTGAGAAAACGAAAGCTGTTGAGATTAGAATATTAGCGAGTAACTTTAAGAACTGTATTTTTAGAAAAACAAATTTCTTTTATTCATATTTTAATTTAAATATGGGTTTAGATTCCGGCTTAATAAGTCATTCTGAATTTGTAGAGTCAAATTTATCCAAATGCATATTTAATTTTCCATTAATAGAACAATGCCAATTTGTTAATTGTAATCTGAAAGAAACTGATTTTGATGGAAGTCGATTTAAAGATTGTAAATTTAAAGGAGTTCTAGACTCCTTGTGGTTTAGAGGATATTCCCAAAATGCCCAGAAATCATTTTTAGGTCTTTTTAACAGGGTGAAACCCACAGATTATTTAAATTCAATGGACAATGTTGATTTTTCAGAAGCTAAGCTAATAGGCGTATCCTTTACAGATAAAATAGATTTAAGCAAGTGTATTTTCCCTAATAATGGTAATTATTTATTGGTAAAGAATCTGGGCAAAGTCTATACTCGTATGAAAGAGATTATTAGTCAAGAATGGTCGGGAGAAGATAAAAGGAAAGCATTAGCATTAATAAATAATTTGTATTATACCCCAAATAGACAAAATCAAAACTTTGATTTAGTTGATAAATATATCATTACAGATGAAGGCAGGGACAAAGAATTTGGAGAGAAATTCTTTAGCTTATTAGAGCAAATTTCTCTTTCCTGTTCTAATTTCACAGATGGAATATGATATTGCCGGCAATCAGAAAAAACTTATTGATCCGAGTGCAGGTACAATAAATTACACTTATAACGGATACGGGGAACTTGTAACACAACAAAATGCCAGATCTCAAACCACAACAATTATCTATAATCCAGATGGGACCATTAAAAGAAAGGAAACTCCCGAGGGGCTTATCAAATACAGGTATAACCCAACCAATAAACAACTGGTAAATGTAAATTCCTACGGAACGGTAAGTCATACATACAGTTATGATTCGAAAGGAAGAGTTATTTCGGTCATTGATACAATACCCGGAACCTCACCGCTAACCACAACGTGTTCGTATGATAGTTACAGCCGGGTAAGTACAATCACACATCCTTCGGGTATTACCGAAACATACAACTATAATGTTAATGGCTACCTAAGCTCTATATCCGCGGGTGGTTCGACAAGGTGGACAAACACCTCAATGAATTCCAGAGGGCAGCTTACAGCCGGACAATACGGCAGTGACCTGATTGCTACATACGGTTTTGATGTTTATGGATATCCGGCATCAACGGTTACCGGCTCGCTTCAGAGTTATTCATATAATTTCAATAATGTGACCGGAAACCTGAACTGGAGACAGAACAACAAATATTCAAACCTTAAAGAAACTTTCAATTACGACAATTCCGACAGGCTGGATAACGTTTATCTGGGAACAGGAACACCGGTTCTGACACTTGATATGGCATACGACAGTAACAAGGGAGGTATTACAACAAAGAGCGATGCAGGAACAATGTTTTATAACACCTCCGGTAAACCTTATAGATTGAGCGGTATTAGTCCTACGACCGGACTTGTACCATCAAATACCCAGTCAATAACGTACACATCATTTGAGAGTGTAAGTACAATAAGTGAGAATAATTATGTAGCTTCGTTTACATATAATCCCGAGGCACAAAGAGCAAAGATGATTGTTCAGCAAAGCGGCAATACGATACTTACCCGGTGGTATTCAGGCAGCAGCTATGTAAAAGAAACCGCAGGCGGTGTTACTAAACAATATACATATATAGGAGGCGATGCATATACAGCTCCGGTGGTTGCAATAAAAACAGGGACAGGCACACCTGTTTACTACTATCTGCTACGCGATTACCTTGGTAGTATAACTCATGTTGTAAATACTTCAAAAACTTTAGTAGCAGAGTACAGTTATGATGCCTGGGGAAGGATGAGAAACCCAACGAACTGGACAAATTATGCTCCAGGAACAGAACCATCCCTGTTTGTAGCAGGAAGAGGTTTTACAGGTCACGAACATATGCCCTGGTTCAATAGTATAAACATGAATGGTAGGATTTATGATCCGTTAATAGGACAATTCCTGAGTCCGGATAATTATGTTCAATCTCCTGATTTTACCCAGAACTTCAATAGGTATACATATTGCCTGAATAATCCACTTAAGTTTGCTGATTCAAGTGGAGAAACATATAAAGCCTATATGGATGAAATATATGGAGAAGGCAATTATTGGCATCGTGGAAAAGCGCCTGGGACATGGGGCGGAGGAGGTGGATCATTTGGTGGTGGCAGCGGTGGTAGTGGTGGCAGTGGTAGTTATGGTTCAGGAGTGATTACTGTTAATGATATAAATTCACTTTGGGACTCTAAATATGGCGGTTATTGGTCTCCATCCACCGGTAAAGTTTTTTATAAGAATGAGGATCAGGCCTATTTTGCAACATGTGATTATATTGATTCGTATGGTTATTGGGGTGGTACTGAAGCGAAGAGTTACTCAGACGCTTACTCAAGATATATTCTCCTTCAATCAAAAGACTTCTATACAGCATCATTGGATGGTGGCCCAGCAGAGACATATTCCTTGTCTGCCAATGCACCCAAACAAGATTTTAGCGGTTTTTGGGGTGGACTAAAATATTTCTTCACCGGAGGCTATGTTGGCGGGTATTCCTATAACATAAAAGGTGAGGTAATTGGACTGGCTCCAATAACTGGAATAGCTCCAACTCCATATAAAGGAAATATAAATCCTAATTTCTTAACCCAGCTTGAAAAACAACTGGCAAAAGATGGGATTAACAGTATTTACAAGACATATAGAAGTTTACAAAAGAATTTACTTGAACATCAGGAAAAATTAAATGATATTTTAATAAAAAGTTCTGTTGAACGAGAAATTAGAACATGGCAAAGAGATTTGAGAACTATAGAGGAATTTCTTAAAAGATTAGGATTATGAACAACGATGATAAAATTGTGTATGAAGTACTTAAAAAGCATCAAATATTCTCAAAAAGAGATCTTGAGACCTATATTCATGCTTTAATTGACATTAGGGAATCTATAAATAGAGTAGGTGAACTTTTATTAAATGTTGATGATAAAAAAAATAAAGAAGCAGTACTTGATATAATATGGGGCATTAGAGAAGAATTCCGACATATTGATTATCATATTAAAGATGCTAAATTGACAGAATAGCAAATTATCACATTTATGCTTGTCTTGCATTAAAATTCCTTATCACCTCATTAATGTAGGTAAGGATAATGTTCTTTTTATCTTTCGGGAGTCTATTGAGTTTTTTGAATTGTTTAATCTGTTTGGAATCCTTTCAGATTTTTTCCATTCTATTCTTTTTGCACCTAACCGCTCTTATACGGGTAAAGAAAATGTTTATCTTTAGGGTTAATTACGTTCTTTGAAAAAGATTCGGTTCCTGGTCATTGAAAAGTCGGGTCACTGGTGAGGAAAGTGGCTTTACTGGTATGTCTATTGCCTCAATAACCCTCTAAAGTATAAAGATCCAGGCGGATATCTCCTGGAAA
>CAZWUB010000198.1:0-6177 GCA_964637415.1 uncultured Rikenellaceae bacterium | reverse complement strand
GGATCGGCTTTCTGTATGAATTTATCATTTGTTTCAAATATTTTCCGGGTACTTCTCCGGTTCAGAACGAACTCCGAGAGCCTTTCATTATGATTTTCACTCCGTAATCTTACAAAAGCTTCTTCTCCGATCCTCTGCTCCATGGACCTTTTTACAGAATCAAGCTGAAGGGATGTTTTCCTTTCGTCCGACCTGAACCTTACATTCAGGCTGTCGAGATAAGAAAGAACATAATCGCCAATTATATCGTTAAATTTCTGATAATTAACACTCGAAATCCATTCTCCCGGCCTGATGCCGGTCAGCTGTGATAATTCATCCAGGTGGTAATTTATTTTTTTAAAGTTATTCTCAATATATTCTCTGTACTCCGGATCCTTTCCTGCTTTTTCGCATTCCTGGACCTTTACCCTGAGCCTCGGGATCAGAAATGATGTATACCAGCTGTCCTGGCTGATAGCCATGTCATAATCAAAGAAGTTCCTTTCATACTTATTGCTTTTGAACTGCTCGACTGTCATAGCTTCATAAGACCATCTGGTAGTCATAATATCGCCAATAACAGGGACATAGATTTTCCTGCTGAAAGCTTTGTGAAGATCATCAAACTGGATCATAGCGCCACCCAGGAGGAGCTGGGGTACGAGTAAAAGGGGGATGAGGATATAAATGCTTATTGCTGACCGCATACCTGCAGAAATATTCAATCCGAGCATATTTCCGAAACAGGCTGTGGAGAATAAAATGATCCAGTGACGGAACAGCATACCCTTTACTTCGAGTATAGCATTTGCAACAAGCACGAATGAGAGCGTCTGGATGGCTGAAAGGACGAAAAGAAAATTTATCTTTGAGAAAAGATAGCTGAGCCTGCTCAGGTTAAGGAACTTTTCCCTTTCAAGTATCTTCCTGTCCCTGAATATCTCTTCAGCGCTGACAGTAAGCCCTATAAAAAGTGCAACAATTATTGACATGAACAGGAAGACCGGGTAGTTTATATTATCTGCAAAAAGATAACCTCCTTCTTCCCCGTATTTGGAAATATAACCCAGGATGAGAGCGAGCAGAGGCGCTTCCAGCAGGTTGATAGTCATATACTGCTTGTCTGCCAGCTTGCGGGTAATATTTCTCTTTATGAATGTCCGGAGCTGTACCGACTTTTTGGGTACCCTGAAGTTGCCTGGTGTTACAGGAATTTTTTCGGGTTTTGGTGCTACGGGCGGCATCATTTTCTTCCGGTATTTTTCATACCATTCCACCGGGCTCACCTGTCTTTCCCTTCCGGGTCTGCCGTCATTATCAATTACCTTGACCTCAACAATATGAAGAATATTGTCTGTTTCAATATTACCACAGCCGGGACATTCGCTTTCTGCGGCATTTGCCTGTGATGTTTCAGTTTTAAAATAGACCAGTGCTTCAACTGGATCGCCGTCATAGATCATATATCCTCCCTTGTCGAGGATCCAGAGACGGTCGAACATTTTTATAATATCGGAAGAAGGCTGATGAATAATTGCAAAAACAAGCTTCCCGCTCAGGGCCTGGTTCCTTAAAAGAACCATCACCTTTTCCGAATCGAAGGATGATAATCCCGAAGTTGGTTCATCGACGAAAAGAACCTTTGGCTCACGCATCAGCTCCAGCCCTATATTTAGCCTTTTACGCTGTCCTCCGCTTACCTTCTTGCTCATTATATCCCCTACCTGAAGATCCTTGATCTCAAGGAGATCCAGATCCTGCAGTACCTTTTCAACAGTGCTGTTAAGCTGTTCCTCGGTATAATCGCCGAAGCAGAGGCGGGCATTATAGTAAAGATTCTGGAAGACTGTAAGTTCCTCAATCAGCATGTCATCCTGGGGGACATAACCAATAAGACCTTTTATATCTTCAGTATCAGCGTTTATATCATAACCGTTAATGTAAATATTACCTTCAGTAGGTTTTATTTTCCCGTGAAGAAGGTTGAGCATCGTTGTTTTTCCGACACCGCTTCCTCCCATCATCCCTATCATATTTCCGGATTCAACCCTGAAATTCATTTTCTGAACCCCATTGTCGGAGTTTTTGAATGCAAACTGGATTTCATGGCCTTCAAATACGACCTTTTCGGAAGATTTACCGGAGACGAACTTTTTGAATATCTTCGAATAATAGATAGGCTCAATGCCCAGGCCTTTTATGTTAACCCCCCTTTCGAGCAGATAAGGTCTGCAGACAATAATATCACGCCCCTTGAAATAAAGAGTCAGCGGACCATCATAAGTCAGAAGAAGGGTTTGCGTACTTTCGATATACAGAATTATTATGTGCCCTTTGAATCCTTTTATCCTTAGATGGCGCCACTTGTCATAATTCCTGTATGAAGATGAACCGGAAAGTTCGGGATTATCACTTTCAATAATGAGGAGGCAATCTGTTGAAATATCATCAAAGGTCCTGCCGATAATAAACGCTGATACGTTGTCATATTCCTTCCGGGAAATATTAAATGTTTTTACAACGATATCTACTATTGTCTTCTCCTGTTCAGAGATCATGCCGTCTTCAAATGCAAATTCCATCAGCTGGAGGAAGACGATCATCCTCTCCTCGAGGAACAATCCCTTTTTTATCTGACGGCATATATTTGTGATCTGGAATGAGATCAGTGAGTTTTCATCGGCAAGTTCAGCCTTATCGACACTCTTCAGTTCATTTGAATAAAATTCCAGATTATTTTCGAAAAGGGCGTAGTATTCTTCCTCGAGCTCCCTGTTTAGATATCTTCGGAGGTAACTGCGCAGAATTTTTTTGCCTCTTGATGTTATCCCTGCCGGATTGACTGTTGAAACTATGGCAAAAATATGAATCAACGCCAATAATACAGACTCCCTCATAAATGTGCCATTTCAAAAAAAGACCGCAAAGTCAGATTCTTTGCGGTCATCTGTGATTTAAAGAACTACTTTATGATCTGAGCTCTGATCCCTTCAATTGCTTTTGTGATATCAATAATATTCTGCTGGGTCAGGCTGGTTGTCAGTCCTTCGTATACCTTTTTAATCGGTTCAAGTATTGCCAGGAAGTTCTTAATATCCTCCTCGTTTTCATAAGGTTTTGTTACTTCAAGGAAGGTATTGAACGATTCTTTCTGCTCAAGCAGGTTCTTTGAAATTCCTGCAACCTGGTAAGCTGCCTCTGAAACATGTGTCGTAAGATACATCCCTTCAACCCAGGCACCACCGACAACGAGAAGTGCAAGTGTTTCCTGATTGTTCTCAACAAGATAGGCATAGGTACTCTGGAACGCTTCTGTCAGTATCTTTACAAGTTCATCGCGATTGTCAAAATTCTGCCTGATCTTCTCATACCACGATTCGTCATATATCTGCGACATATTAAGTTCGTTGGCAAGTGATCGCAGAGCGCTCAGGTAATTAAGTACCTCCTGCTGCATATTATATAAGGTTGCATAGCTGAGGTCAGCTCCGTATCCTCCCAGGTTAATTGCCCTGTCGGTGCTTTTTATATACTTCTTGGAATTTTCTACAGGATTTGCTATACCGAATATATAACCAACCTCAAGATCAGTCAACATCCTTATAACCTCGGCAGATGTAGGCAGAGGATATACTTTCTTTTCCATCTGATTCAATATCGTATCAGCCTCATCCATCTCAATTTTCTTCTGCTCCCCGCTACCCCTGTTCTTGCAGGAGGAGGTTGAGGTAACAATCATAAAACCAGCAAGAAACAAAGGAAGAAATAATGCCGCAATCGTCTTTTTCATACCTGATCAATTTTATATTAACGTAACAATCAAAACTGCGCATAAAAATAGTAAATAAATTAAATAATAGACATCTTGTTTGAAGTTATTTGATCACCTGATTGATTGTCTTATAATCATTACCTGCAATATTTCATCCCCTGATCCGGAAATGCAGGTTCTGTTGACGGAAGGCCGAAGATGATTTTAATTATCTTTGACCACCCGGGAATTATACAACTCAGATGAACTGGAATTTTGATGAAGAAATCAACAGGGAAGGAACAGACTCTGTAAAGTACGATCTCAGATACGAGATATTCGGGAAAAAGGATATTATCCCATTATGGGTAGCCGATATGGATTTCCGTACACCTGATTTCATAACTGCCAGATTGCAGCAGCGTCTCAATCACGGGATCTATGGTTATTCATTCCGCACCGGCGAGTACTTCAGGACAATAATGAACTGGTTCAGATCAGGATATGACTGGAAAATTGAAAAGGAAAACATCTGCTTCTGCCCGGGAACTGTTCCTGCAATAAACCTTTGCACCCTGGCTTTTACACGGCCCGGTGAGTCGATAATTGTTCAGCCCCCGGTCTATTTCCCTTTCTTTTCGGCTGTCGAAAGCCATGGCCGTAAACTTGTACATAACCAGCTCATCGTTAAGGACGGCAGATGGATGATGGATACAGAATCCCTTGAAAAACTTGTATCGGCAGAAACCAAAATGATAATCATCTCCAACCCCCATAATCCTGTTGGAAGAGCCTGGTCTGAGAAGGAACTGAGACAACTTGCCGGTATCTGTCTAAAAAACAACATAATAATTCTTTCTGACGAAATACATTGCGACCTTACCCTTCCGGGGTATCATCATACTCCTGTTGCAAAACTGTCGGAAGATATTGCCGATATAACAGTTACGTGCGTCGCTCCTTCCAAGACTTTCAACCTTGCAGGCCTTTCAACCTCTTCAGTCATTATATCAAATCCGGTCCTTAGAAAATATTTTAACAGGAAAGTTGAAATCCTTCATATCGGCAACGGGAATATATTTGGTAACATAGCCTCAATCGCCGCATACTCGGAAGGACGCGAATGGCTGGATGCTCTTGTTGAATATATAAGCGGGAATATAAATTATGTGACCGGATTCTTCAGGGAGCTCATTCCCGAAATTATTCCTGTGCAACCCGAAGCCACATACATGATCTGGCTCGATTGCCGGAAATTAGGAATGACGGGGAAGGAACTTCAGAGTTTCTTCGTTAACAAGGCAGGTGTGGGGATGAATGAGGGTTCGGTATTTGGTCCGGGCGGAGAAGGATTTATGAGAATGAATGTGGCGACAACAAGGAGCAAGGTTGAAAAAGCCATGCATCGAATCGAAAAGGCTGTTGCCGCAATAAGATAAACAGTTGATAGAAATGAAAGATACTCTACGTGTAAAACTCACTCTTGAAGATGGATCGGTCTTTTACGGAAAGTCATTCGGAGCAGCTCTTCCCGCAGCCGGGGAGGTTGTTTTCAATACAGCAATGACGGGATATCCGGAAAGCCTTACTGATCCGTCATACCATGGACAAATACTTTGTCTCACCTACCCTCTTGTCGGCAACTATGGTGCTCCGGCCAGAAATGAAGAAAATGATCTTTTCAGGTTCTATGAATCATCCTCTATACATATTTCCGGACTTATTGTATCAGATTATTCATTTGAATACAGCCACTGGAATGCAAGCGAAAGCCTTGATGAATGGCTTAAAAGAAATAATGTTCCCGGTATTTACGGTATTGATACCAGAGCTCTTACAAAACGGATCCGTGAAAAGGGCTCAATGCCCGGTAAGCTTGAACCGGATGGTACAGAGGTTGAGTTTTGCGATCCCAACAAATTAAATCTTGTTGAAAAAGTAAGCACCAGGACCAAAAAGGTCTATGGTTCCGGAAAATACAGGATCATTCTTATCGACTGTGGAGTAAAATACAATATTATAAGGAATCTGCTGAAGCGCGACACTACAATAATAAGAGTCCCGTGGGATTACGATTACCACAACGAAGAATATGACGGATTATTTATTTCAAATGGTCCGGGTGACCCCAAAATGTGTACTTCTGCAATTGAAAATTTAAAGAGATCTTTCAGAAAGGAAACTCCGGTTTTCGGGATCTGCCTTGGCAATCAGCTTATGGCACTGGCTTCGGGAGCCGATACATATAAGCTTAAATATGGCCACAGAAGCCATAATCAGCCCGTTCTTCTGACAGGTACCGATAAAGCTTATATCACTTCACAGAATCATGGATATGCTGTTGATAATGACACCCTTGATAAAGACTGGGAACCACTTTTCATCAATTTAAATGACAAAACCAACGAGGGAATGAAACATAAGAACATGCCGTTCTTTTCAAC
>CAZWUB010000197.1:0-6213 GCA_964637415.1 uncultured Rikenellaceae bacterium | reverse complement strand
GCTATTTTGGTCATATTTAACATAAATTAATATTTCCCGATCATTTGTTGGCTAATTTTGCATTTAACAGATCTTAAATAACTGGTCAGGATCTGTAAGTGAATTTACATTTTATTTTGAAGCATATGAGATTACAAATAATTATTATCGCTTTCCTCATTTCATCATCAATAAACGGGCAGTATCACGACTGGCCTATGTGGAGGTATGACCATAACAGATCGGCGTCAACACCGGAACAACTTGCCGGTAATCTCTATCTTCAATGGACAATAACTTATTCCCCACGTATCCCTGTCTGGGACGATCCCCTGAATCAAAATCTGATGCAGTTCGACAGGATCTTTGAGCCAATTGTTGCTGAAAATAAAATCTTCATCGGATTTAATGACCAGGATAAAGTTGCTGCACTCGATATCAATTCGGGAAAAGAACTCTGGCACTTCTTTACAGATGGTCCGGTCAGGTTACCTCTTGCTTATAATAAGGGGAAATTGTTTTTAACAGGAGATGACGGATTCCTGTACTGCTTAAATGCATCAGACGGAAGATTGATCTGGAAGAAGCTTCTGGCTCCTTCATCCGTTAAACTTCTTGGAAATAAGAGATTTATTTCAATGTGGCCTGCAAGGGGTGGTATCGTGATAAAGGATAATGTAATTTATACTGCAGCAAGCATCTTCCCGCTTATGGGTACATTTATTTATGCCATAAACGCTGATGACGGTTCAGTGATCTGGAAGAACGAGGGAACAGGAAGTAACTATATTCTCCAGCCTCACAGATCCCCTGCATTTGCTGACGTTGCTCCCCAGGGAAGCTTCACATTGAGCGGGAACAAGCTCCTTGTCGCAGGAGGCCGTTCCGTTCCGGCAGGTTTTGATGCTGCTACAGGCGAAGAACTTTACTATCAGCTTGCTGCAAGCGGAAAAACAGGAGGTGCATTTACATGTGCGAACGACAGGGTGTTCTTTAACCATCACAGGGAAAGACTGACTGCAATGTATGACTCGGATAACGGAAATAAACTGATGCCTGTTGCAGGAGAATATCCGGTAGTAGAAGGTGATCGTATTTATTTCTCAGGAAAGGATATTACTGCTGTTAAACTTGATGAAGCCAAAAAACTTGATACACTCTGGAGTACCCGCATTCCAGCCACTACCGATCTGATTAAAGCCGGTAATTGTCTCTATGCTGCCGACACAACAGGTATTTATGCGGTCAGGGTAAAAGAAAACTCAAAACCTGAGCTTATCTGGAAATACTCTTCCGAAAAGGTAATTGACCGTCTTGTCGCTTCAAACGGTAAGCTGATTGCAGTGACAAATGATGGAACAATAATGGTTTTCGGGGATCAACCCGTTGATAAAATTGCAGAATTCAGAAGTCCTGTTGCTGATTTAACAAAAGTGACATCAAAAGCAGAAAAACTGATCAGCAGGACAGAGGCAGACGGGGGATATGCACTTGTTTTCGGGCCGGACATAAAGGTTCTTAAAGGACTGATCGCCGGAACATCTCTTTCAGTAATAGCTTACGAAAAAGATGCTCTGAAAGTACAGTCTCTGAGGGAATACTTCAATAAGCTTGGTATCTATGCCGACCGCCTTATGTTCCTGGAATATGAAAAACCAAATCCCGTTCTTCCAAAATATTTCTCTTCACTAACTGTAATTAACGAGAACTTTGGATTTGATAATGAGTTCCTGAATATGATCTATGAATCAACCCGTCCTTATGGAGGTAAGATTGTTATCAGTAAAGATGTTGAGGACAGTGATAACCTTGCCGGATCTTTCAGGGACCTTAACCTTTACGGGGCTGTAATTGAAACCGGAACTCCTTTTTCACTTATAACCAGGGAGGGAGCGATTGAAGGTACTGCCAGCTGGACACATAATTACGGCGATATTGCAAATACTGTCAAATCAGATGATGAGATGGTGAAAGCTCCTCTCGGCATTCTTTGGTTTGGAGGTAATTCAAATATGGACGTTCTTCCACGTCATGGACATGGCCCCGGTGAACAGGTTATCGACGGCAGGCTGATAATAGAGAGTATAAACGGGATAAGCGCCCGTGATGTATATACCGGACGAGTACTCTGGAAAAGGGATTTTGAAAAGCTTGTCGATGACTCCTGGCTTGTTTTTTATGATGAAACATATGATGAAGAGAATCCTCTCGATACAAAATATAACCAGGTACATCTGCCCGGAGCTAATGCAAGAGGGACTAATTTTATCGCTACAAAAGAATTCGTTTATATTATTGAAGGAGATGTATGCCATCTGGTTGATATAAAAACCGGAGATCTGGTGAAAACATTTGATACCGGAGATGATGAAACAATGGAGCTGGGATATATTGGTGTATATGACGACCTTTTAATACTTGGCAATAATTTTGCCGAATTCACGGGGATGGAGAATGATTCAATAAAGATTAAGAATCCCAAATTCACCGATTACAATTTAACTGCAAGCAGTGAACTGATAGTAATGAACAGGTTCACAGGCGAAAAACTATGGAATCTTGCAGGCAATCATGGATTCATCCATAATTCGGTAATCGCGGGAGATGGCATTTTGTTCTGTCTGGATAAGCTGCCACAGTATCTTGAAACAAAGCTCAGAAGGAGGGGAGAAGCCCCGCCGGAGGGATCAAGACTGCTCTATATCGATATCAGAACAGGGCGGATTATAAATGAAGTCACTGAGGATGTTTTCGGGACGTGGCTTGGATATTCTTCCCAACATAAGCTCCTGTTGCAGGCAACCAGACCTTCGCGCGACATGCTTAACGGAGAAGAGGGCACAAGGATGATAACTTACAATGTTGTCACAGGAGAAAAAATCTGGGACAGGGCATTGAGATATGCCAATCCCCCGATAATTCATAACGATAAAATTTATACAAACGGTGAAGGATTTCATCTGCTGACAGGTGATCCGCTTCTTGAAAGGGATCCCATCACGGGAGAGGATCTGAAATGGACTTTCAAACGTGAATATGGCTGCGGGATCGTTGCTGCAAGTGAACATCTGCTTACTTTCCGTTCCGCATCTGCCGGATTTGTCAATCTCGATGTCTTTGAAGGTACAGGTAGTCTCGGAGGATGGAAAGCAAGCTGTTCGACAAACCTTATTGCAGCCGATGGAGTACTGAATTCCCCCGACTATACAAGAACATGCCAGTGTCCTTATCAGAACCAGACATCACTTGCACTTGTCTATATGCCATGGATGACATACTGGACAAACAGTAATTACAAATGGAGCGGAAAAAGAATAAAACAGTTCGGCCTTAACATGAATGCTCCCGGAGACAGAACCTCTGTCAATAAGACCTTGTGGATAGAATACCCCTTCCTTCAGGGATATGACCCGGGAATACCGGTAAAGATCGATACAGTCAATTTTACAAGGATAAGGAAGGAACCGTTATCTGTTGCCTCGGAAGATACTCACTGGGTCAGTGCCAGTGCAGTTGGAGGGATAAGGTCAATGGAAATTGTTCTTTCAACAGAAGCAGATCTGACTGAGACATCTTACACGGTTAAGCTTCACTTTTCTGAACTTGAAAATAAAAAAGCGGGAGAACGTGTCTTTGATGTAAAATTACAGGGTAAATCTGTCCTTGATAATTTTGATATTGTAAAAGAGGCAGGCAGGACTGATAAGGAAATTGTTAAGGCTTTCTCAGGTATAGCTGCCGGGGAAACTCTTAAACTGGAACTTATTCCTGTTAGTGGAAATACAATAATTTCAGGTATCGAACTGATCGAAGAAAAACTGGCATCCAAATAGCTGATTATAATGAAATCGATATACCTTAAAACAATCGTAATTGCAGGTATACTTAGTCTGGCATGCACAACAAAAGTATCCGAATGGGTGCTTGTCAACAGCCTGCCCAATGAGTATGTTCTGGTTTATTACCATAAGGAGCCGTTGTCTGAAGCTGTCATAAAACAGAATTCTGCAATTTCCGAAGAAATAAGCTCTGCCAACATCCAGTTCAGGTCAGTCTTAAAGAAAGATATTGACAAACCATACTATGCCCTGGTTTATGATAACAGGCTGTTTTCCAAATACTACGATGCCCGGGAACTTAAAAACCTGTCGGTTTCACCTCTCAGGGGAAAAATAGCAGCCGAACTGATGTCAGGAAAGCTATGCGTGATGCTTTATCTTAAGACAGGAATACCCGAAAAGGATGACCCTGCACTGCAGATAATTAAAAGAACAATAACTGCATCTCCGTTCAGGGAGATAATGCCCCTTGTTGAAGTTAACAGGACCAGTGTCGAAGAAAAACATCTTGTATCAATGCTTCTGAATGTTGAAAGTGATCTGAAGGAAATAAATGAGCCTATGCTATTTGGAGTGTTTGCAAGGTTCAAAGCTCTAGAACCGCTTCTGGCTAAAGGCATTACAGAAGAAAATATTAATCTGATGATTGACTTTCTAACTGCCGATTGCAGCTGTCTGATTAAGGATGACCTTCCCGGAACAGATATCCTTTTTACAGCTAACTGGGAGAACCCTTTGCCGGCAATGGTCAACCAGATACTCGACGCGAATCCGATATTAGTTCATCACTGATGGACCAGGATACAACACAGAACGACTCAATGGCGGGCAGACCATTACCAAAATGGTTGACTGATCAGAGAGACGGCCTTAACCAGTATCAGCCTGAAATTAAAGTCATGAAGGAAGATAAATCCCTGAATATCTCCTTTATGATAACAGGTACAGTAATACTGATTGCTGTGGTTTTTCTGACTGTATTAGTTTTGCGAAAGAAAAGAAACATTTAACATAAAACACCTCTTCCCTTTGTGTCCTTTGTGATAACCTTCGTGTCCTTTGTGGTTAAAAACTATTTTTGTTTAACCACAAAGAGCACTAAGTACACACGAAGGACACGAAGGGGAAGAAGGAATTAAATTCAAATAAAATCAATACGGATTGTTATGAATCCCTTCAAATTAATAATAAAAGAGCTTTTATACCGGAAAGGCAGTTCCCTTGTCATTCTGCTGACAGTTATCATTGCCAGTACAGTTTCAGTCGCAATCTATTCACTGAGCAAAGCAAGTGAAAATGAAACCCGTAAGATAATGAGGGAGCAGGGACTGAACCTCTACATATTTCCCAAAGGAACCAATCTGCTTGATTTTTATTCAGCAAACAACACACCTTCTTTTCCTGAAAATTATGTTGATGTTCTTGCTGAATCAAAAACCTTCGATGCTGTACGTCATCTCACGGGTATGCTTCAGGTTAAATATCCCGGGTGGAGAGATCCGAATGGCTCCGTCCATCAGATCCTGCTCATAGGTTACAGGGATGAAGCCATGCAAAGATTTCTGCCCAGACAGGAAATTATGGGAACCGATGTGGTAAGGGGTACTGTTCATATTGGTTCACTTTTATCAAGAAATATTCCTGAAGGAACCCCTTTCTCTATTGAGGGAAATGACGGGAAGCAATATAGCTTTGAAATCGCAAAAAGGCTTGATGAGGGTAAGGGGATGATCGATCAGGGTGTGGCTTTCAATTTACATGACCTGCAGACTGTTCTGGGGATGGAAGGGCAGATAAATAAAATTGAAGCACTGGGTTGTGTTTGTCACGACGGCCGGATTAAGAATGCCCGTAACCAGGTTCAGGCTATTTTTGCCGATCTTGAAGTGACGGAAATATCCAGCATAGCCGATGCCCGTGAAAACCAGCGGTTAATGATGAATAAATATGGTGCCTTCATTATTCCTTTTATAATTCTTACCTGTCTGCTTATAACCGGATTGTTGTTTTACCAGAATGTTACCGGCAGGAAGCATGAGATAGGACTTCTGAAGGCAATGGGAACAGGAAATGCAGGTATATTGTTCATGTTCCTTGCCAAAGCATTTATTCTGGGATTAATTGGCGGAATAATCGGATTCTTTGCCGGAACATTGATCGCTGAATATTTCGGCAGGACAATTTTCAGATTCACGGCTGCTGATATAAAACCGGTCTGGAACCTGTTCATTTATACAATGATGATATTTCCGGTCTTATGGATGCTGGCAAGCTGGGTCCCTGCACTCAGGGCAACACAGATTGATGCGGCAAGGACGCTGAGCGAGGAATAGTAATAATAGAAACGGATTGCTTCGTCGCTTCGCTCCTCGCAATGACGGGAACACGATGTGGC
>CAZWUB010000196.1:0-6239 GCA_964637415.1 uncultured Rikenellaceae bacterium | reverse complement strand
GATGATTATGATAATTATCATATCACATTTATTACAGGCTCAGAATGCCGTTCCTGTTGAAAAGTGCATCCCCTGTGAAAAGCTAAAGGAACTTTTTTTACCTGATGTAAAAATAACCTCCTCTGAACAGGTTACAACCGGTAAACCACATTGTAAAGTGCTTGGAGTTATCGGGAAGGAAATAAAGTTTGAAATCCTGTTACCCGATGACTGGAATAACATCTTTGTTATGGGTGGAGGTGGAGGATTTGTAGGGTCAATCCAGAATGCTGCACGATCAAATGTCAGCCAGGGTTTTGCAACTTCCGGAACTGATACGGGGCATGATGGCGCTGAATACCCCGGTGCCTCATGGGCTCTCAACAATATGGAGCGCCAGGTAAATTTCGGTCACCTTGCTGTCCATCGCACCGCGGAAGTTTCGAAAGCCATCATTCAAAGCTATTATGGTTCCTGGCCGGATTATTCATATTTTATTGGTTGTTCAAGGGGAGGGGGACAGGCAATGATGGAGGCACAGCGTTATCCTGAGGATTTTGACGGAATAGTTGCAGCAGCTCCTGCATTCAACTGGACCGCCATTGCATCAGAGGCTGTACAGAATACCCGGGCTGCTTTCCCGGTCAGTCTTTCAGAACCTCTTTTTCTCCCTGATCATATACGTATACTTCAGGATGCAGTGCTTAAGCAATGTGATATGATTGACGGATTGCGGGATAGCATAGTTAATGATCCTTCCGCCTGCATTTTTAATTTTGCAGCTTTACCCATGTGCAGTGGCGATACACCCGGAAAAGATTGTTTTACAACAAAACAGGTCGATGCTCTGAAAAAGATCTATGGCGGTATCTATGCCCGCAATGGCGTTTCTTATCCGGGATTCCCTTTCGGGGGAGAGAGTGAAGCGGGCGGCTGGACCAGCTGGATAACAGGAACCGGCTCACAACGCGATGGTTATCCGGCTATGCATGCATATTTCGGGATAGAAATATTCAAATACCTCATACTGCAGGATCCTGACTGGGATTATACCTCATATGATTTCAGCGGATATGAAAAGGAGATGAGGTATGCCTCCTCATACCTTGATGCAACTTCAACCGATTACAGCGGATTTAAGAACAGGAAGGGAAAGATCATTTTCTGGCATGGATGGAATGATCCGGCTCTTTCTGCTTATGCCACAATTGATCATTATAAGGCCGTGAGGGAAAAGGATCCCGAAATAAATAATTATATGAGACTTTATCTTCTTCCGGGTGTACTGCATTGCGGAGGAGGGAAAGGCCCTTCCGAAGCCGACTGGCTGGCTCTGATCCGTGACTGGGTTGAGAAAGGTATTGCACCGGATAAAATTATCGTTAAGAAAAGTGTTAAGGGAAAAGAGATACTGTCCAGACCTGCCTTTCCATATGCTTATTAAACACCTTAAACACAAAGAGCACGAAGTTCGCACGAAGAGTGCAAAGGGCATTATAAATAGTCATCCTGAAGATTTTGATTACGTGGGATTTAACGATGCGGGATCAGAAAATCTGACGTTTTCGGCCTCCTTAAACCCCATATATTATGTTAAAATTGAGTTAATTCCTAAATTTTCATCAATTTATTGGCCCGTTTCGTCAATTCCCGGGTAAGAGGTTGTGCAACAAAATATTATACTTTTCTATCCTTTAAATAACACATTATCAGCAGTTTGATATTTAATAAAATCGGTAGAATCAGATTTTCTGCATTTTAAGCATCAATTTCGGGCTGTTTTTGATAAATCACCCTTTTTTAATGGTAAATCAGGCTCTCAGGTAATTCTTCCCCGTAAATAATTTGATTAACATATCCGGCATAGGTCGCAAAACCCCACTAATTGGGCGTTAGCATCTTGACATTCCCCCCTGTTATGTTGTATTTTTGACATATGACATAAACATATGTTAAGATGAAAAGAAAGTCATTTGTTCATTTTTGCAGGATGTTTTTCGTGACACTGATATTTGTTTCAATTTCTTCTGTCTGTACTGCTCCTACAATCGGTTACCGGATTAAGATGGATAACTTCAGGAGACTGTATGAATATGTTCAGAGGAGACATTTTGAAGCCGAATTCTCAAGGTTTATCAAGGACCTTGGGTTCAGTGAATCGGGAAATAACTGGCAGTCAGTTAACCGTATCGGTTGTTTTGGCGAGTGGCAGTTTGCTGAGAAAACTCTGCATCATCTCGGACATAAGAATATAACCGTAAGGAAATTCAAAGCCGATCCTATGATTTTTCCTCCTGACCTTCAGCTGAAAGCATTGAAATCACTTATTAAGATGAATATGGTCTATTTAAGGAATTATGACCACTTCATTGGAGATACAATAAGAGGTGTAATTATAACCAGATCGGGAATGATTGCAGCATGTCACCTGGGCGGACCAACATCGCTCAAGCTGTTTCTTAACTCGAAAGGACGGATCAACAGACAGGATGCTTTCGGTACCACCATGGCTGATTACCTCAGGAAATTCAGTTATTACGATCTCGACAGATATAACGGATACGCTCTTTAAAAGGAGTTCATGTAAATGATCTTTCTTGTTTCTGTCAGTCCTGCGGATGTTTCTATTCTGTAGAAATAAAATCCATGCGGTACAGAATTACCGGCTTCATTTTTACCATCCCATATAATTTTTGAATACCCGGAATCAATCTTGCTTTCCTGCAATATCCTTATGACTTTACCCCGGAGATCAAACACCCTTATCTTAGCATGTGATGGTTCTGGTAAAAAGTATTCAATTTCAATTTCTGAACTGAAAGGATTGGGATAGCTTCTTGAAAATAGAAAGTTGTCTGGTCTGTCCTGTAAAACATCTGTAACAGAGACAGTCAGATCGCTTAAATAACGGGTCAGGGTGACTTCATCATTATATATCCTTCTTTCAAAGAGTGAGTATTCAGAACCGGCACTGTTAAACACGGGGAATATATAAACCGGCCGCAATAAAGCCTGCCATGTGTCATCATCAACCGGTAAAAGATCCACTTCAAGATGACCATAATGCTTTCCGCCGGCTTTAAGGATACCGTTTTCCCACAATTCCGGGACATCATTATGTACCAGAAACTGCTGATCGGGATTATCAAGCCCTTTCTCGGGTTCTCTCAGGCCGTCTCCACCCTGTCCGACATCATAAAAATGAATTGTATGCGATCTTTCACTCCGATCTGGTCTTGTTTCAGTCCCCGTGATAGTTGATCTCTCCCACATCTCGTCATGAGCAGAGATCACTCCATCCACACCATATTGCATAAAAAGCGGGGTAAGAAGACGAACGGGATATCCTGATTGTTTATCGGTATTTTCAGCTTCACCTGCCGGATATCCATGGGGACCTGAAGAATATGGTGAATGATGGAAGATTAAAAAAGTGAACATGCTCTGAAGCTGGGCTTCTCTGAGTCTTGCTTCCAGCCAGAAATACTGCTCTGATCCCTCACCAAAATCGGGTGCTTTTCCTCCGTTCTGATCACTTTCACCCAGCAGATAGAAATTCGTATCATCACCTGATGTGTTTGGACCATTATTGCATACATCAAGTACAATAAAAGTAGCAGGACCATATTTAAGGGAGTAGTACCGGCCTTCATGTTCAGCAACAGGCGAGTTATTTGAAGGTGATTCGAAGTATGTAAGGAATTTTTTTACAGCTCTTTCGGATCCCGGCTGATTATATCCATCCAGCCGTGATCCTTCATAATATTCATGATTACCCAAAGCTGCCATTACCGGAATTTTCCCGGCCAGACTCAGTTCGCTGATGCGGTTTGTATTATGACGCCAGAACTCATCCCAGTCGCGCTGTTCACCACCCGTTTCTACAAGATCACCGGCAACAAAAACAAGGTCGGGTTCACGTGATCTGATCACTTCAAGGTTATTTTTATAGCCTGTGGTCTGATCTGTCAGATATGCCCTGACACTATCATTAACCGGATCAACCCAGACTGTGAATTTTCCTGTTGATTCAGGTTCTGTTTCCGAATCTCCGTAAACAATAAATCTTACCGGGGCATTGCCTTCCGGCGCAGTACGAAAGGTTGAACTGAATGTTTCAGTCCCCTGAACTACTGTATATTCGTAAGTTGAATATGGATTAAGATTTTCAATTCTTACCCGGTGCCGGAATGGCGCTGACGGAGCCTGTCCCTCAAAGAAAGTAGTATCTTCCCATAATGAATATTCTAGAGCCTCAGCCGGTACAGGAGTGGAATTAAGATGAATTTTTGTAGCTGTACCCTGTTCCCACCAGGAAAACAGTCCCGGAGAGTTCTCTTCCGAAAACCATAGAATTGTAATAGCATCAATATCAGGATTCTGTAAGTATGGGAAAATCCTGAATTTATCCTGAGCAGTCAGTCCGGAGGAAAATATAAGCAAAATGTTCATAAAGAACAGCAGCTTATAGTTAATATCAGAAACCGTTCTGAATATTTTTACCGTACATATTGATAGCTGATGCATAACCCGTTGTCAACTTATATTAAAATGCAATTTACAACATATTTTTCTGAAGGTCAATAAAATTAACAATGAATAGTATTTTTATCTACGTATTAAAATACGTATTAAAAAACGTATTTTAATACGTAGATAATTTATTGACCCTTGCAGAATAAAATAAATTTGACTTGATTCATGTTATGGTGTAACTTTGATTTCTGAGAAGGACAATTATATGGCCAGGTCTGTTAAGATACTTGTACTTGCAACGAATCCCGGAGAAACAGATCAGCTCCGGCTTGATCAGGAAGTGAGGGGCATTGATCAGGCATTGCAGCAATCCAGATTCAGAGAAAAGTTTCAGCTTAACCAGCAGTGGGCTGTCAGGGTATCTGATTTGCAGCGCCTGTTACTAAGGTTTAAGCCTGATATTGTTCATTTCAGCGGACATGGCAGCGAGTCAAGTGAGATCATCCTTGAAGATGACGGGGGAAACAGCAAACCTGTTCCGGCTCAGGCACTGAGTAAGCTTTTTTCCCTGTTCAAAGACAATATAAAGTGTGTCGTTTTAAATGCATGCTATACTGAAGCACAGGCAGAAGCTATTTCCCGGCATATCGGCTGTGTGGTTGGAATGTCAAGGGTAATTGGCGATGAAGCTGCGATAAGCTTTTCGGAAGCATTCTACGGGGCGTTGGGCGACGGAAGGGATATCAAAACAGCATTTGAACTTGGCTGTAACCAGATCGACCTTGAAAATCTGGATGAGCAGGATACACCCAGGCTGAAAACGACAAAAGGAAATGCAGAAGAACTTACATTTATAACGGATACCGGAGATGAAGCCCGGAAATGGGGTAGTCCGAGGGATTATGCTATGTTGATAACAACCGGATCTGTTTGCCTGTGTCTTGTCATCCTTGTCCTTGGTACCGTTCTGGGTGTCCTGAACGGTAAGCTCTCTCCCGAGGCTCTGGGTGGGGTACAGAGTGCAGGATTCGGAGGAGGACTCCTTGGATTTGGATTTATACTCTACAGAATAATTAAAATATCTCTTATCGGAGGAACATCTGAATGACGGACAATAGAAAAATTTATAATAAGAGGCGGAAGAGCCTGCCCATACTGATTGCAGCTCAGCTTCTGATCGCTGTCATCACGGTTGCAATTATTTTGATTGTCGGATTGAAGATAAAACCTCTTATTGAAAAGAAAGCAGAACTTGAGAAGGAGGTTGTAATTCTCACTAAAGATAAAACGGATCTCGAGAATACTATCGGAGGACTGGAGAAGCATATACATGAACTGGAAGTAAGGATAGAGGAGACAATGGTATTTGACCGCAACAGGTACCAGATGGACTGGACAAATGCCAAATCTTTATTGAGCAGTGTCTATTCTTCAAGGCAGGAAAGGCTTATCCTTGATATTATAGGAATGAAAATGGAAGGTGTCGGATGGAAGCTTAACGGGTATTCACCTGAGGTTGGATTCGATTCTCCCAGTTTTGCAGCATGGTTACTTAATAAGAATGAACTTCTGCGGATTGAGCCTTCTCAGAGGTACCGGCTTCCGGAGATGCTCCCGGAAACTGATAATCCGCGGACAGGAGATCTTGTTTTTTATGATTCAGGTTACGCCATGTTTTATTTCAGGGACAGATCAGGACATCCTTTCTGCATTGGAATGACCCCGCTGGGGATCGCTGCACTGGAGATCAATTTCGGACCCAGGCTGCTCAGATACGGCAGGGT
>CAZWUB010000195.1:4952-6334 GCA_964637415.1 uncultured Rikenellaceae bacterium | reverse complement strand
GGCCTGTAATTCATTTCATTATTAGCAATAATTTATTCCTCATTCACTAAATTTAGTCAGACACTAATACCAAAGCTTATAGAATTTCTTAATTATTTGTTAAATAGGATCATCAGCCTCCACACTGATCTGAAATGGCACGCAATTTGGAAAGGTTATAAATAATTAATAAAACGGAGGTAGCCATGAAAACTTTAAGATCAAATATAATCAGTCTGATACTGATCACAGGATTATTCTGGACTTTTCAAAACACATATTCCCAGAATGTAAAGCTGGATCGCCATGAACGGAAAGCGATAAAAGAGGCTCAAAGATCAGCAAATTTTTATGTACTCGATTCCCTTCTTAATGCAAGAAGTTTCGTCCTTGTAGCAGATTATCTCAAGAATCAGTACGGTGATATGGTGCCAGTATCGTCCATGATAAATTTCATCAGGGTAACAGGCCCTACAGCAGTTATACAGACCGGATCGAACTTCAGCAGAGGTTATAATGGTGTTGGTGGTGTTACAGCCGAAGGCAGCATAGGTAACTGGGAAGTATTTAAAGATCCAAAAAAGTTCACCCACAGGGTCCGCTTCAGTATAATATCCAACATTGGACATTATGATGTCTCTATGATCGTCAGCTCCGATAACTGGGCTTCCGCAACTGTTTCGGGAATGTGGCGGGGCAGACTTACATGGGACGGTCATCTTGAAACGGCAGGCAATTCAAGGGTTTTCAAGGGACAGAACACAATCTGACGAATTTAAGGTTCCAGGTTCCAGGTTTTTTTAAGTAATCGGTATTCGGTAATCGGTATTCGGTGACTGATTACCGATTACTGATTACTGATTACCGGATACAGGAATCTGGAATTTGTATTCGGTAATCGGTATTCGGTGACATGACCGATTACCGATTACTGATTACTGATTACCGATTACTGATTACCGGATAAAGGAACCTTGAATTTAACTTTGATTTGAAAATGCAGAAATATGATATAAATAAAAATCCAGCGGAAGATTACAAAGTATTGAAATATTATTATCTTTGCCCCGCTAAAAACAGAATAGATTTAATAAAATGGCATATCACAAATCATCGGAAAAAAGGATCAGGCAGACTGCGGTAAAAAATGAGAAGAACAAGTATTATGCAAAGACCATGCGTAATGCATTGAAAGATATCCGTTCAACAACAGACAAGAAAGAAGCAGCAGAGAAGCTTCCAAAAATTACAGGAATGCTTGATAAACTGGCAAAAAAGAATATCATTCACGCCAATAAAGCTGCGAACCTTAAATCTTCAGTCACTAAACTTGTAAACAATCTGAAATAAATCAGATTAGTATAATTCCCGGGGCCGTCACTTTCTGACGGCCTTTTTTATTT
>CAZWUB010000195.1:1225-4852 GCA_964637415.1 uncultured Rikenellaceae bacterium | reverse complement strand
TCGCTGCATGTCTCTAAAAATTACTGACTGGGCTGCCGGTGACAGACCCAGAGAAAAGCTTATCGAGAAAGGAACCTCAAGCTTAAGTGATGCGGAACTGCTTGGTATTCTCATAAGCTCCGGCACAAAAGACAAATCGGCTGTTGATCTTGGCCGTGAATTGCTCTGCATGGCAAATAACAACCTCAACAACCTTGCTAAACTTTCAGTTTCTGATCTCCGGAAACTCCATGGAATAGGTCCGGCCAGGGCTGTAACAATCGCTGCCGCGCTTGAACTTGGAAGGCGGCGGAAACTGGCCGATGCACAGGACACAATCCAGATAAAGGCTTCAAAGGATGTCGCAGATATCTTTCAACCCCTCCTCGCCGATCTCTCCCACGAGGAATTCTGGATACTGTATCTCAACAGGTCAAATAAGGTCATAAGTAAGATGAAACTCAGCCAGGGAGGAGTGAGCGGGACAGTTACTGATGTAAGAATTGTTATGAAAAAAGCTGTCGAACTCCTTGCTTCGGGGATCATCCTGTGCCATAATCATCCTTCTGGTAACCTTAATCCCAGTGAGGCTGATTCAAAGATCACACAAAAGATCAAAGAAGCCGGTAGTTTCATGGATATCCAGCTCCTGGATCATCTGATAATCTCTGACAAGGATTATTACAGCTTTGCGGATAACGGACTTATCTGATCTTAACCACGGAGTTTAGCGGAGTTATACGGAGTTACACAGTTTTTCTCCGTGCAAACTCCGTGTACCTCCGTGAACTCCGTGGTTAAACAACATCGCGTTTCTTAACTTCACTTTTATCCTTACACTCTCTCAACAACTCCCGAATGTTTTTTTTAAATACCGGATGAATCAGATCCCCGGCAATCTCAGCTAAGGGAATCAACACAAATTTTCTGTCCTGAATTTTCGGATGGGGAATAGTCAGGGCTTTATTCTCAAATATCCGGCTTCCGAAGAATAAAATATCAATATCGATGACCCTCGACTTGTACCCTACCCCTTCCCTGAGCCTGCCCATCATCGCTTCTATCATTAATATCCGGCCAAGCAATCCGGATGGGGTAAGCTCCGTTTCAGCAATTACAACCAGATTCAGAAAAGTGGTCTCGCTTTTAAAACCCCATGGTTCGGTTTCATAAACAGATGATACCCTTGTAATATCACCGATATGCTCCCCGATCAGGGTGATTGCCTGTCTGAGGTTCTCTTCCCTTTCTCCAAGATTTGTCCCTATGCCGAGATATACGGTTTTCATCCGATGATTACATCACTTCCAAATTTATTAAAAAGGATGACATCAATTAATAATTTTGGGGTTTTTTATATATTTGGCTCTCTTTTAATTAATCTGATTTCGAAATGAAAAATTTCCTCCTTTACGTTCTGGCAACAATAGTTGGTATTATTCTCTCATCACTTATATTCTTTTTCATTATGCTCGCAACATTCAGCGTAATGGTTGCATCAGGGAATAAGAGCGCTTCCGTTGGAGAAAATTCCATACTTGTACTTAAGACAGGAATGCCTGTCCCGGACAGAACCGATCCGAATCCATTTTCCGGCTTCGATATTGTTAATATGACAGTCACCCAGGTTCCGGGCTTAAATGATATTCTCCGCAATCTTGAAAAAGCTGCAAAAGATGATAACATTAAAGGCATTCTTATTGAAACGGGAATAATGCCGTCAGGATGGGCAACAACTGAAGAGATCCGCAATGCTCTGAAGAAATTCAGGGAGGAGAGCGGAAAATTTGTGATTTCCTATACCGATTATGTACTGCCACAGGAGAGCTATTATCTTTCAACAGCAGCTGATAAAATTTTCCTTAATCCTTCATCAACACTCGACTTTAAGGGCCTTAGCGGGGAGATAATGTTTTATAAAAATGCACTTGAAAAGCTTGGTGTCGAAGTCCAGGTTACCCGTCACGGGAAATTCAAGGGAGCCGTTGAACCTTATATCCTGGACAAGCTCAGCTCAGAAAACAGGGAGCAGATAAAGGATTATGTGGGTTCGATATGGAACCATGCTGTTTCAATGATCGCAGAATCGCGGGGCATGACAACAGAACAGCTTAATAAACTTGCTGATAACCTATCCGGATACAATGCCGATGGAGCTTTTGAAACCAAGCTTGTGGATGGTCTCATCTACCGCGATCAGCTTATCGATACTCTTAAAATCCGGTCAGGCCTTACACCCGACGATAAGATTGCAATGGTCCCGATGTCTAAGTATTCAAAGGTCCCCGATCCCGGGAAAGTTCACACAATAAGGACCCGCATTGCTGTGATATATGCTTCCGGGACCATAACAATGGGTAAAGGGAGCGACTATAATATCGGGGGTGACAGGTATGCTGAAGTAATAAGGAAAGAGAGAAAAGACAGTACTGTAAAGGCTATTGTTCTGAGGGTAAATTCCCCCGGAGGAAATGCGATTGCTTCCGATATTATGTGGAGAGAACTTGAAATGGCAGCAAAGGTAAAGCCGGTCGTAATTTCAATGGGAAATTATGCAGCTTCGGGAGGCTATTTCATTTCTGCTCCCGGAACTAAAATCTATTCAGATCCCAATACAATAACAGGATCAATAGGTGTATTCGGATTACTTCCGAACACCGGAAAGCTTATGGAACAGAAGCTCGGAATAAATACCGAAACTGTCAAAACAAATGAAAATTCTGATTTCCCTTCAATATTCAGACCTATGAATGTTTATGAGAAACAGGTCATGCAGGCGAGCATCGAAAAGATCTACAGTGATTTTGTAGGAAAAGTATCTTCAGGAAGAAGTATGACTTTCGGATCGGTCGACAGTATTGCACAGGGAAGGGTATGGAGCGGAACGAGCGCCCTGAAGCTTGGACTTGTTGATACAATCGGAGGACTGAATGATGCAATAAAAGGTGCAGCTGCCCTTGCCGGTATTGAAACATATTCAATCAGAGAACTTCCCACGGTTGAAGATCCGTACATGAAACTGTTAAATCAGCTCAGCGGTGATATTAAACTCAGACTTCTGAAAAAGGAGCTCGGAGAATCTTTCAGGTTCTATAAGGAACTGACGGAGATCAGAGAGCTTTCCGGAATTCAGGCACGGTTGCCATATTTTATCGAGATAAACTGATCCATGGGGAGCGGACGAAGCATAATCCTTTACCCCTTTTCAATTATCTGGAGATTAATATCAGACTTCAGGAACTTCCTGTATAATTCCAGGATCCTGAAATCCCATAAGTTTGACATTCCGGTCATCTGTATTGGGAATATCACCGTGGGAGGGACAGGAAAAACCCCTCATTCGGAATATCTTACCGGACTCCTGAAAAATAAATATAATATTGCCCTGCTGAGCAGAGGATACAAGCGAAAAACAAAAGGATTCCGTATTGCATTACCGGAGTCCGTCGTAGCAGATATCGGTGATGAGCCTTTGCAGATCAGCAGAAAATTTCCTGATATTACAGTTGCTGTTGACGGTGACCGGGTAAGAGGTGTGAAAAAAATACTTGACGCAAAACCTGAAACAGAAGTCATCATTCTTGATGACGGTTTCCAGCACAGAAGGATCACCCCGGGATTATCAATACTGTTATCGGATTTCGGCAG
>CAZWUB010000195.1:0-1125 GCA_964637415.1 uncultured Rikenellaceae bacterium | reverse complement strand
TGCGGAATTGTGCTTGTAACCGGAATTGCAAATCCGAAACCTCTTTACGATCATATCCGTAAAAGCTGTAAACAGATCATCAATATCCCTTTCGGAGATCATCATAATTACTCCCCCGGGGATATTATAAAAATAAATAATGCAAGGAACAGTCTGGGAACAGAAAAGAAATATGTTTTCACAACTGAAAAGGATGCGGTCAGGCTCAGGGAATTGCAGGATTTTGATGAATCCCTGCGTTCAGTAATGTATTTTATTCCTGTAGAGATCCGTTTTCTTAATGATAAAGAGGAAGAATTTAATAATCTGATAATTGACTATGTTGGAAAAAATAAACGAAACAACTGAATTCCTCAGGTCCAGAGGATTTATTGATCCTGATGCAGGCATTATTCTCGGGACAGGTCTGGGCGGACTTACTGCAGGAATTGAAAATTGCGTTGAGATAGATTACCATGAAATTCCCAATTTCCCTGTTTCGACTGTCGAAGGTCATGCCGGGAAGCTTATTTATGGCAATTTCGGGAATAAGAAGATAGTAGCAATGAAAGGAAGATTCCATTATTATGAGGGCTACGGGCCTGAGCAGGTTTCTCTACCTGTCAGGGTTTTAAAATATCTTGGAATTAAATGTCTTTTCCTCTCGAATGCAGCAGGAGGTGTCAATCCTTCGTTCAACATAGGCGATATTATGATCATAACTGATCACATCAATCTGCTTCCGAATCCGCTTATCGGGCCGAATGATGACAGGATTGGAGCCCGTTTCCCCGACATGGGTGAGGCTTATGATAAATATCTTATCAAAAGGGCCCAGCTTATTGCACAGGAGCATAAAATAAAAGTGCAGAAAGGTGTATACCTCGGAACCCCGGGACCTACATTTGAAACCCCTGCTGAATATAAATATTTCCGGATCATCGGTGCCGATGCGGTGGGAATGTCAACGACTCCGGAAGTCATAATTGCCCGTCACATGAATCTTCCATGTTTTGCAGTAAGCATCATTACCGATCTGGGCGTTGAAGGCAAGATCGCCTATACGACACATCATTCTGTCCTTGAAGAAGCAGCGAAAGCAGAAGACAGGATGACAACAATAATGACGGATCTGATAGCATCGCT
>CAZWUB010000194.1:0-6452 GCA_964637415.1 uncultured Rikenellaceae bacterium | reverse complement strand
ATTTCTTTGGGATAGCGAACAAGGAGAGGTGTCAGGAACGATTCATCGTACATGAATCTTTTATCGAACCAACCGTGTTCCCCAAGGTAAAATCCCTGGTCGGAAGTATAGATAACAATTGTATTTTCATCCAGGCCTGCCTCTTTGAGATAATCTAGCACCTCCCCGACACCATCATCTACCGATTTAATAGTTCTGAGATAATCTTTGATATAACGGTTGAATTTCCATAATGCGAGCTCTTTACCTGTAAGCTTCGCTTTCAGGAATTCCTGGTTTTCACTTTCATAGGCTGCCATCCAGTTCGCTCTCTGCTCATCATTCATCCTTAGCAGATCTCTGTAAAACCCTGTGGAATCACCATTGGGATCGACAATCAGTTTAAAGTCATGTCCCCATTGTCCATGGCCGTCGATCTTCATTTCCTGTTCCTTAGCAGCTCTTCCCCTTCCGCTGTAATCATCAAAGAAATTTGCCGGTGGTTCGAATGTTATATCATCATAAAGGTTTACATATTTTGGTGCCGGCTGCCAGTTCCTGTGTGGAGCTTTCTGATGATAAAGCAGACAGAACGGCTTACTTGGATCTCTTTTGTTTTTGAGCCAGTCCAACGCGGTTTCAGTTATGATCTCAGTGCAGTACCCTTGTTTCCGCACTTTTTTGCCATCGATGAGGAAATCCGGATTATAATACTGACCCTGTCCGGGTAATACCATTGAAAAATCGAATCCCTGAGGAATCCCGTCAAGGTGTATCTTGCCAATCATAGCTGTCTGGTATCCGTTAGCCTGCAGGATTTTCGGGAAGTTTTCCTGATCCCAGTTAAAAGGGACGGAATTATCAATTTTCCCGTTGATAAAACTATGTTTACCTGTCAGAAGGACTGCCCGGCTCGGAGCGCTTATTGAATTGGTCACACAGGCTTTGGTGAAAATAGCGCCCTCTTTTGCCAGACGGTCTATATTTGGTGTTTCATTCAATCCGTATCCGTAAGCGCTGATCGCCTGATAAGCATGGTCATCGCTCATGATATAGATGATGTTGGGATGCTTGTTTTTTTGTTGCGAACTGCAGCCGGCAATGGTTGTACCTGCCGTTAAGATAGTCAATGCTTTTACAAGATTTGTATTCATGGGAATGGATTATTATTTTATTTATCAAATTTTTATTTGAATCCTATATGCGGCCAGCCATCATAAGGCAGTACATTGGGCTGTTATCCAATGAAAGTCTAACATTTGTTTTAGAATCATTTTTTCATTTCCTTAAAACAGATATTTTTTTAATAATTCTATACCTTGTTTTATTGCTTCCCGTCCGCTTGATTCTATTCCATACCATCCGCGATAACCGGAATCTTTAGCCAGTCTGATCATCTTTGCGGTAAGTTCTTCGGTTGGCTGATTGCGGTATGACATTCCACCTGCATAAGGGAGCATTTTCGTCAGATAATTAACATTATCAAAAACCTGTGAAGGCTGCCGCCAGTCGGGATAACTCCCAAAATAAAGGCTGTCGACTTCTTTCAACAGTGAAACCATCCAGTCTGCATCATCTGATACTCCCCCGTGATTTTCAATCACAACACTGATGTTTGCCGGTATAGCATACTCCAGGAGCATCCTGTAAGTCTCAGCAGCATATTTCAAAGCTTCAGTCTTATTTACATCCTTCGGACCACGGCAGTTGGTACGGATTGCATGGCAACCAAGGTAATGGGCTATATCGATCCATTTACGATGGTTTATGTCGAACTGCCTGCGTTCCTCTTTCGTGGGAGAACAACCGTCACCTTCATCATCGACCATGATGAGGACCATTGTAACTCCATTATCCTCAGCATTTTTTTTCAAACGCTTCAGATAGCCTTCAGTCGGGACTTCGAAAAGAGTATTAACAAATTCAATCCCGTTCAGACCGAAATCCTTACGGGCAATTGCAGGGAAATCGAGGTTTTTCCATTTCCCGGCCCTTAATTCGTCAACAAGGGCCCACTGGGCAAGCGAAATATCATCAGTTGTCATCCTTGGGGTTGGCGAGACAAATGATGCTTTTACTGCCGAAGGAGCTAAGATTCCTGCTGTTCCCGCAAGAACAGATTTTCCGACAAAATCTCTGCGTGTTATAGTTTTCATAATTCCAATAATAAATTAATTCAAAAAAACGGGTTTAATATTCATTATTTAATGCCATACTATAAAAATATTAAAAAAGTCAAAGAAACCATTGTTTTTTTCAAAATGGTTTAATATCGATTGATTACCTGTTCTTTTGCTTGTTCGATTAGACTTTTACTAATTATAGCTAAGTAACAGTAGTGTTTCGGGTATTTCTATTTTTTCGAAATTAACTCCGGGGATAGTATTTCTTCATTGCATTTGCAACCTGTCCGATGGCTTCTTTATGTCTCTCAAGACAGGGTGCAAGCGTCGGTCTCCAGGGAGCTGTCATGAATCCGGTTAATCTTGAAGGATCAATCACTTTCTTACAGTACTCTACAGTTGATTCAAAGTTTTCAGGAACCGAGTGATTGCTCCCTGTGGGAACCTGATCATAACCGTATTTTTCAAGATCGTTATACAACTTTACATAAGTTTTATTGGAATCCTTAAGTTTGTTCAGATCAAACCCCGACCCGTAATACCAGTTGCTCTGAAGTACTGATTTAGGCATTTTCCTGAAGAATACATCCGGTTTGTGCCATGCATAATCTGACCATACCCATGGACGGATACCGTTCTTTTCAACCTCTCCTATGTAGAAGTAAAGATCTCCCCACCAAAGATCATTCTGGCGGACAACTGCATAATCTTGTCTTGTCTGATATGAAGCCAGCTCTTCATCCATTCCAAGATGGAAAAAGCGGGGTTTGTCAAAAAGAAGGGAGACTTCTTCGATAAGATCTTTACAGACATCGTAGTAGATATCTGTAGAAACCATCCTGCTGTAATCCTTCAGCCAGATGTCATGTGTTGTTGCAAAATTCAGTTTTGGTATGGGTTCAATACCCAGTTTTCTCATTTTAGCAAGTTCGGATCTCAGTTTTTCGGGTTTCCATGCATTTTTTACTGCAATTTCAGGATGACTCTCATAAAGGATTCCGTCGCCAAGGTCAATAACCACCATATTAATCCCGATAGCGGCCATTTCTTTCAGCAGGGCATCCCATACCTGGTCATCAAATGTCAGATCTGGTCTTAAACCGTGAGCCCATTCCCTTGCCTCCTGACAGGTTGTGCAGTTATAATTTTCATCCCTGTATTTCAGAGGAATGTTATCTTCCCACATATTGTAACTTAAATGAAGAAGATTTGCCCAAATCAATTTATCTGATGACCCCTGTTGTGGTTTCAGGAAATCAGGGATGACGCTGAGCATGCCTGCTGCAGCTGTTTGTCTGAGAAAGGTTCTGCGGTTGGTCATATACTATCAGTTATATATTCGATTTATGAAAAATGTAACATTTAAGTCATCTGGAGCCCATTAAAAGATCATCCTGATGTTTATTCCTTCCATAATTCATTAATAAGTTTTACTGTTTCATCGACAAGTTTATAGCCTCCTTCCGGTCCTACAAGGTAATTATCGGCGCTGTATCCACCTCCTTTAGCAGCTCTTTCTGTAGGCAGATATCCGCTGTGCTGACATGATAGCTGGACCAGAAAAGTAAGAATGGCCTTGCTTCGTGCTTTGATCAGCAACCCATAATCGACGAAAAGTTCAAAAGGGTTGGTTGCAATTGCGATATCACCAAGACGAATGATATGAATTTCAGCAGGATTTACATCATCGGTGAGGTAGAATGGGGGAGAAGGAGGATCTTTAACAGGAATTACAACTTTTGCAACTGTATGTTTAAAAAGCGGATTGAATGAGATATCCTCTTTAACATAAGGAATTACTTCATCAACTGTCCGGAGTAACCTTTGAGCAAGTTCCTGCCTTGCAGTGATCCCTTTTCTTTTAAGCATAATGTTTTCCGCCCTTCTGTAAATATATTCATGGTTTGCCGGAGTAATGTCTCCTGCTGTTCCAACCTGGAAAAAAACATTTATTTCCCTGCCATACTTTTCTTTAATGGCCTGACGGGCTTCATGATAAAAATCGGCTGAAATGAAATTTGTTCCGTCAGTTACCTGGGCTGTTGCAACAGAATTAATTACAATACCTGTCAGATTCCTGTCTTTACCCCAGAAGAATAGCATCCCTGCTTTATTGTCATCCGTCCCTTCGTAATGAGAAAAATCCTTGTCACCCACTCCGTACATTCTTGCTGTACCGTTGAACTGGACAGTCCTTCTGTTATGTCCCAGTACGGCATTACCAAGCCCCCAGCTGAAACCTCCCGCTTCTCTTTCTTTCCATGCTTTAACAGCAGCATCTCTTATCCGGCTGATGAAGAAAGCTTCATATTCAGAAGGTTTCATTACCCCCGTATCTTTGCTTATATCATATAATCCAAAATATTCATTATCAATAAAGCCAGGGGAAGTGTGTGAATGAGTTGCATTAAGGAACATTTTTGACGCATCGAAATCGGAAAGAACTTTTGATATCTCGCCTTGAAGTTTCTTTTGTGTCTGAGCTCTTATAAACAAAACATCACATGATATCATTATGGCCTGTTCCTTTTTATAATTTTCACCTCTTGTTTCTATTGCAAGTACAGTTGCATTCAAAGGATCCTGAACGGCTTCTGAAATCCTTTTGTGTAACTGGCCGACAAGTGCGACAGGTTTTTCCGGTGTAATATCTGCCACTGCCCAGCCGACATACAATTGATCTTCCTGAGCATTAAGAGTGCCAACAGATGCCAGAGCGTAGAACCCAAGAACTGTTATAACTGAAATAAATATCCTTGCTTTAATATTCATTTTTCGGGCAAATTTTTGACAGTTAATTTACAAAGTTTCTGCGCAGGTAAAGAAAATTCTATCTCCCTGTTTTTCTGATTAATTTCGACAACGCCTTTTTCTCTTCCCGACAGCCTCCATTTATAGCTTCCATCTTTAAGATTTAAAAACCTCACTTTCATTTGTCTGGGCTTCTTTCCGAAATGAAACAGCTCTGCAAGAAACCGGGAAGTTGAATTGATGGTTGTAAGTATAGCGATATCATTTGGATATGTGATCCATTTTACTCCGAATACCGGTAAAATCTGGTAATTCCCGACACTACCGGTCAGACAGGAAAACAGGAAACCGGCATTAAAACCCGGAAGTTGTTGAGCCAGGATAAAATTGAAATATCTTACCGATGCAAAGAGCCGGTCTGTCCAGCGAACTTCTGTTGTATAATATTTTTCGGGAAGTGATAAAGATTTGCGTTGTTCATCAATTTCAGATGTCAACCGGTTTAAATTGCCTGTCAAAATGAAATTTTCATAGTCCCTTGCATCATCTCTGATAATATTGTCATACGAAGTATCACCGGTTATTAATCTGTATTTCACGAGGATCCCCGGAATGATTTTCTTAAGGACAGAGATGCTCCATTCAAGGCTTCCTGTAGTATAATCTTCAGGATCACCGTTGCCGCTTCCCTTCAATCTCATTCCGGAAACAAACCGTATCGGCTTCAGGAAATCTTCATCACGGGTTATATGATAAGCCTGCAGAAAGCATTCGTACATCATTTGCTGCTGGGTCGGGAAGTAATAAAGGGTGGGCTCGGTATGATTTTCCGGCTGCCACCAGTTTTTCCCAAGACCGGCAGGTCTACCGTCAGGCCAGTGTATGGCTGCCGGAATTATTCCTTCTGGTTTTCCGCATTCACCGGTGAATGTTGCCTCAACCCAGGTTTTAAGCCAGCGGGTAATCAGATCACCAACTTTCCTGTTTCCTGTACGTAACCATATCAACATCAGAGGCTGTACAAGACGGGTATGATATGGTGTATCACATGCCCTGGAATCGTCGGGATGAACCTGTTCTGCATTGAACCAGGTGGATTTGAACTGTAATTGTCCGCGTTCATTTATTCCGGTCCATAAATTCTCAATAAGATCAAGAACACGAAGAGCCCTTTCTTCCCATACAGGATTTTCAGGCTGCATATTCAGCATACAGTAGAGAGGATCTGAATATTCTTCAGATGTATGCTCCACATCGTTCATGATTGTAGTACAACCTTTTTGCATCCGGGACAGTCCGTACAACCCTTCAAATAACTTTTCCTGACACTTTTTGGCTTTTTTATCATCGAATGCGAAAAGAACGGGCACCCAGCTCCGCCACATCTCCACATCATCTCCCCATCCTCCTCCAAACTGACCGTCAGACATCTGGCGATTATCGATCCACCAGTGAATGAGGTATGTAAGTTTTTCCAGGATCATCCTCTGATAATTGGCCCATGCAGGAGCTTTGGAATTATAGCTGACAATCTCTCCCCAGGGCTTATATACTCCCAGATATTCTTTTGCCAGTTCATTTTCAGAATATGCAGATGAA
>CAZWUB010000193.1:0-6502 GCA_964637415.1 uncultured Rikenellaceae bacterium | reverse complement strand
GGGTGAATAGGAGAGTGGGAGAAAAGGAGATGAGGAGAGAAGGAGAAAAGGAGAGAGGGAGAAAGGGAGATGAGGAGAAAAGGAGATGAGGAGAGTGGGAGAAAAGGAGATGAGGAGAGAGGGTGAATAGGAGAGTGGGAGAAAAGGAGATGAGGAGAGAAGGAGAAAAGGAGAGAGGGAGAAAGGGAGATGAGGAGAAAAGGAGATGAGGAGAGTGGGAGAAAAGGAGATGAGGAGAGAGGGTGAATAGGAGAGTGGGAGAAAAGGAGATGAGGAGAGAAGGAGAAAAGGAGAGTGGGAGAAAAGGAGATGAGGAGATAAAATGAGGAAGAGACAGAGGTAGCGAGATTGGAATCCCCTCCTGGGAGAGCCTGTCCCGCGAAGCGGGAGGTAGGGGTGGGTAATGGAAGACAGAGCATGAAGTATCGAGTAACAGAATCCCCTCCTGGGAGGGGCTTGGGGTGGGTTTTTACAGCAAAATGTAACTTTAAAAATTCAACAATATGTCCAATCAATTCAATTCACGCCGCAGCTTCATTAAGAAAGCTGCTCTGGGAACTATAGCAGCAATAAGTATCCCTGAAATAGTATCTGCTGCCATACCAAAGGGTGGTCCGAAAATAAAACTCCTCAAGGGTCAGACAATTCTGTTCCAGGGTGATTCAATAACTGATGCCGGCCGTAACAAGGAAGATATGGGTTACAATACGGCAAGGCCACTGGGAACAGGCTATGCAATGCTTACCGGAGCTCAGCTGTTGCTGAAATATGCCCACCTCGATCTGAAGATATATAATAAAGGTATATCCGGTAATAAAGTCTTTCAGCTTGCCGAACGATGGGATAAGGATTGTCTCGATCTGAAACCGGATGTTGTCAGCATTCTGATCGGTGTTAACGATATATGGCATAAGCTTAATGGTAATTACGACGGAACTGTCGAGGTTTACAGGAGAGACTATATCGCCCTTCTTGAAAGAACAAAAAAGGCATTGCCCAATGTGAAATTTATAATTGGTGAACCCTATGCAGTACGTGGAGTTAAGGCGGTTGATGATAAATGGTATCCGGAATTTTACGCTTACCAGAAAGCAGCCAGAGAAATAGCGGATCAGTTCGATGCTACATTCATTCCATACCAGGCTGTTTATGACGAGGCTCAGAAAAGAGCCCCGGGTGTTTACTGGACAGGCGACGGGGTGCATGCATCACTGGCAGGGGCGGCGCTGATGGCGGAAGCGTGGCTTGGTGTGGTGAAATAGGCAGTTGGCAGTGTTCGGTATTCGGTATTCGGTATTCGGTATTCAGTAATCGGTATTCGGTATTCAGTAATCGGTAAGTCGGTATTCAGTAAGTCGGTAAGTCAGTATTCGGTATTCGGTTAAGGCAAACCGATTACCGATCACTGATTACCGATTACCAAAAAAGTAAACGGTTGGTGAACAGCTAAAATAAAATACCAACTAACCTTCCAGATATACATTTCCTGTAATAAGCGCCTCTCGCAGTGTTCTGTACGCCAGATCGCGTGTGCCTGTTTTCTGTAAGGCACACAATGCTGCGGCCGTACCGGCTGCCTGTCCCTGTCCCATACAGCATACAGTGTTCCTTGTAGACATATGCGCCTGGAAATCAGTAGTTATTAACATGCCTGCTGCAAGCAGGTTATCAATCCCCCTCACCCTTAAAGCTTTATATGGCACGCCATATGTCCCACCGTTTTTGATCTGAAACCTTGGAGCTGAATCATGAAATCCATACGCCATAATATCATCATCAAAGTGCCTGGCCTGAAGAACATCCTCAAGGGTAATATCATAATCACAGGTTATTGTCCTCCCGCGTCTTATGTTTAAAGACGGACTTGTCCGGGCAATGAAAGCATTTTCACATCCGGGCAGATATTTTCTGAATAACTGAAGCGTTTTGTACTGGTTTTGTCTGATCAGAAGTTCGGCTTTGGCAACTTCATCCCTGTTTGTCGGGCTGACAGGCATTTTATAATTCACCTTAATGAACATGAGATAGTTATCATGAACTGTTGTTGTGATAAGTCCTGATCCAAGCTTCACAACACCCTCAACAAATTCCTGTGGAAGTTTTCCTCTTATTGTATAACCGCCTTCACTTCCTATCCTGATTATCTGTCCTTCTTTACCGTCGCGCAACCCGTAAGCAAGATCTCCCAGCGCATTGTTTTTAACCAGATAAGCATATAACTTTTCTATATTGACATTACCAATACCCATGCTGTTGCAAACAGGATGGTCATTCAGCTCAACAAATTCCGCCCCTGCATAAGCCGAAAGATCACCATAGGCTGTACTGTCGACAAAACACTTTGCTTTGAAAAGCTCTCTTCCTGCCCTGCTCTGAGTGATAATTGACTCAATTACAAAACCTTTTTTGACAGCACCTGAAACTAAAGTATTTGTAAATAGGCTGACTCCGGCTTCAGAAAGCATCTCATGAATAACCAGTTTGTACAATTCAGTATCTATTGCTGTACAGACGCTGTCGTAATCAATTCTTCCGGTGACAATTCCATGGCCGGTCGTTCCTCCGACAACGAGAAGACGGTCGATGATCTCCTGTGCGATACCTTTTACAACCTGCCTTTTCTCAACGCCCGGAAAAGCTGTCCAGAGGTTGAAGAAGCTGTGAAGGGCGGTTCCGCCTTCAACAACAGTGCCTCCCAGGTAGCCCTTTGATTCAATTAGGGCTGTCTTTGCCCCGTTTCTCGCCGAGGCAATTGCTGCAACAGTTCCGGCTGTGCCTCCTCCTGCAACGATCACATCGAATTCCCTGAAGGGCAGTTTCCGGGTGTCTTCTTTAAGGAGCTGTTCTTCGTTGCTGAATAATAATGGATTACTGCTTATCCCGGCAGCTGTTCCTGCAACAATAATCTTCTTTGAAAAATTCCTGCGGTCCATTTTTAATTTGTTTTATTTTCGAATATTCTTAATTATTCCTATTCCTTAAATGTGACTAATTTAAGAACTTACACAGAGTTCCACAGAGGGCACACAGAGTTCCACAGAGTTTAAGTTTTGACCTCTGTGTAGCTCTGTGTATCCTCCTGACTTCCTCTGTGTAATTTCTTTTCTTTGAAAATCAACTTATACATAATTAACATTTATACTTCCGTTTTGAGTGATCATTTGTTATTTTCGCAGAATGATATCTGATTAATTTATGCTAAATACCAAAATTATGATAAAGACCGGATCAGAGACTAAGAATAAGGGAGATTATTTCCACAAGGCAGTATTTATTTTGCTGTTTGTTCTTCTTCCGGGAATGATTTTCTCCCAGGAAAAAATAAGCGGAATTTTGTATTCTGATAATAAGCCTGTTACAATAACTATAAAAGATGGTATTATAACAGGTATAAAAAAGATTAAGAAACTTCCGGCAGGTAATGAGGGATTGATTATTGCGCCGGGATTATTTGATAATCAGGTCAATGGATTCGCGGGTGTTTCATTCACCTTTGGGGGAGGAACACTGACCGACAATGATGTGGAAAAAGCTACCGAAGCATTATGGAAGACAGGGGTAACTACCTATCTTCCAACCCTGACCACAAACAGTCATGACCTTCTCCTTAAAAATTTCTCTGTTCTTGGAAAGGTGAAAGATAATCCGGCATTACTGGGATCCATTCCGGGATTTCATCTTGAAGGGCCATACATCTCACCTGTTGATGGTTACAGGGGAGCTCATCCTTTAATGCATGTAAGGAAACCCGACTGGAATGAATTTCTTATGTTCAATAAAGCTGCAGAAAATGGAATTATCCATATAACAATTGCTCCTGAAGTTGAAGGTGCAATGGATTTCATCGATAAATGTAAGGCTGCCGGAATAGTTGTTGCACTTGGTCATCATAATGGCAATGCACAACAAGTCACTGAGGCTATTGACCGTGGTGCCAGGGTAGCAACACATCTTGGAAACGGATGTGCCAATATGATTAACCGTCATATTAATCCGCTATGGCCCCAGCTTTCGGATGACCGGCTTATGATCAGTATTATCGGTGACGGATTTCACCTGAATCCTGAGGAGATCCGGGTTTTTTACAAAGTGAAAGGTCCTGATAAAACAATAATAACATCGGATGTAACAAGTTATGCATCGCTTAAGCCGGGGAAGTTTTTAACTGAGGAAGGTGAAACAATCGAGCTCACCCCTGAAGGTATGTTAAGATACCCTGCCCAGAATGTGCTTTATGGATCAGCCTCTCCGGTCAAAAAGGGAGTGGCAAATGTAATGAAAGTTACAGGTTGTTCCCTTGCGGAAGCGATACGGATGGCAAGCCTTAATCCTGCAAAACTTTATGGTCTGAACGACCGCGGGGAAATCGCCACCGGCAAAAGGGCAGATATTATCCTTTTCAGTATTGAAAATGACGAACTTGTCATAAAGAAAACCTATGTAAAGGGTAACCTGGTGTATCAGGAATAGTAACCAAACCGTCCCATCGTGTTACCGTCATCCCGGGCGGAGCGAGGGATCCTGTTCGACAAGCAGGATTTTTCTCCGGAGCACTCCGGTTAGTACAATTTCCCATCGCGTAACCGTCATCCCGAACGTAGCGAGGGATCGGTATCGAAAAGCAGGATTTCTGTCCGAAGCCCCCCGATAATTCATACTGAATTTTGGTTTTAAGCAACCTAATATTTACCTTTAAAAGATTTTACAGTATAACCAAATCTCAATAAACCAATATTTATGAAAAATTCTATCTCAAGACGTAAATTTTTAGGTACCGCAGCAACAGCTGCTGCCGCGTTCACAGTAATCCCTGTAATTGGTTCCTGCGGATCAGGTTCCGGACAGAAGAAACCAAATTCAAAAGTCGGAGGCGTTCAGCTGGGTTGTACAACCTACAGTTACCGTACCATGCCTCACAAGGTTGATGACGTGATCGGATACCTTCTGCTTGCAGGAATTAATTCAATCGAGCTGAGGCTTGTTGCAGAGGAAGATCTGGGTATTCCCGCCATGCCTCAGAGACCCAGGGGACAGCAAATGACTGATGAGGAAAAAGCTGAGTTTGCAAAGGCTATGGATGAAGCCAGAGAGGCCCAGCGTCAATGGAGACTTTCCCTTCCAATGTCGAAATATGAGGAAATGCGAAAAAAATTCAACAACGCAGGAATTGATGTCCACATAGCAAAATTTGCACCTTCGGCATGGTCAGACGAGGAAATAGATTATGCATATAAGGCAGCAAAAGCCCTTGGTTCTATCGGGATAACCGACGAGTACAGCGAAACAGCAATCAACCGGCTTGGTAAATTCGCAGAAAAACATGGTAGTCTGGCGATGTACCATACCCACGGTCAGCCGGCAGAACCGGGTTTCTCATTCGATCCTATTTTTGCAGCTTCCCCGGCCAACTATCTTAACCTCGATGCCGGACACTATTATGGTGCAACCGGTTTGCATCCTAATGAGATTATAATAAAGTATCACGACAGGATGCGCAGTATTCATATCAAAGATAAAACCGGACCGAACAGCACACCGGCGGGAACTAACATGCCTTTCGGAAAGGGTGAAACACCAATTGCTGATATTCTGCTGCTTCTGAAAAAGGAAAAATGGCCGATATCTGTTGATATTGAACTTGAATACCCGATACCAGAAGGCTCTGACGCTGCAAAAGAAGTCGCAGCAAGTATCGAATATATGAGGAATATACTGGAGTAGGAGATAAAAGGGCAGTACCCCCTTCCCGACCCCCGCCGAAGCGGGGCAGGCTTTCCCCCAGTGGGGGAAGGAGAACTTTTCCCCGCCAGCTGGCGGGGAAATAAGAAAGGGGGTAATTATAATACTGGCAGTAATAATTATGGACAAATAGTAAATTCATAAAAAATCCATATGAAACGCCGACAATTTGTTAATAAATCAGCCGCTGCCGCAGGAGGAGTGATAACCGCTCCTGCCTTCGTCAGAAATATGATTACAAGAAGCCCCAACGAGAGGATCAATATCGCTCTCGCCGGGATCAGCGGAGACCGGGTAAAAGTAAGAGGTATGATTAACGGCAGGGGAATAGTCCATATAAATACATATGCAAAGATCCCAAACGTTGCAATAAGTACAATCTGCGATGTTGATGAAAGACTATTCCCTGGTGTCGTTTCTAATGTTGAAAAGCTATTCGGTGCAAAACCAAAAACAGAGACCGACTTCCGCAATATATTGGATGATAAGGATATAGATGTTGTATCAATAGCCACACCCGACCACTGGCACGCTCTTATGACTGTGTGGGCATGCCAGGCAGGAAAAGATGTATATGTTGAAAAACCTGTCAGCCATAACGTTTCTGAAGGCAGGAAAATGGTACAGGCGGCAAGAAAATATAACCGGATAGTCCAGTCAGGTATATGCTACAGGAGCAGTAAAGCTGTAAAAGAGGGAATAAAGTTTGTTCACGACGGGAAAATGGGGAAGATCTATATGGCCAAGGGCGTTACCTACAGAT
>CAZWUB010000192.1:0-6513 GCA_964637415.1 uncultured Rikenellaceae bacterium | reverse complement strand
TATTCCTCTTCCTCTTCCTCGGTATAAGCTTTTATAACTGCTTCCTGTACATCTCCCGGAACCTGTGAATATTCCGAGAATTTCATCGTATACATGGCACGTCCTCCGGTTACTGAACTGAGGGCTGTGGAATATTTGTTCATCTCGGCGAGAGGTACTCTTGCCTTTATGACTTCAAATCTCTTTTCACTGCTCATTCCGAGAACCATTCCGCGTCGTCCCTGAAGGTCGCTGATTACATCGCCCATGCGATCGGCTGGAACCATTATCTCAACTTCATAGATCGGCTCAAGGATCTTGGGATTTGCATTCTTGAATGCCTGGCTGAATGCATTACGCCCTGCCAGCCTGAAAGATATTTCATTTGAATCGACAGGGTGCATCTTGCCATCATAAACATATACTCTGATGTCACGTGCATATGATCCGGTAAGCGGACCAATCTCCATCTTCTCCATTATACCTTTTAATATTGCAGGCATAAATCTTGCATCAATTGAACCACCTACGATACAGTTACAATAAACAAGTTTTCCTCCCCAGTCGAGCTCAATCTCTTCCTTGCTCCTTACAGAAAGCTTTATTTCCTTGCTGCCGAATTTTTGCATCGAAAGTTCAGGACTTCCTTCCACATAGGGTTCAATTATAAGATGAACCTCGCCAAACTGTCCTGCACCTCCGGATTGTTTCTTATGACGGTAATCAGCCTGGGCAGCCTTTGTTATAGTTTCACGGTAAGGTATTTTGGGAGCATTATAATTAGTAGGGATCTTATAAATATTATCAAGATGCCATTTCATAATATTAAGATGGTATTCACCCTGGCCATGAACAATGATCTGTTTCAGTTCCTTTGAATACTCAATTATTATTGTCGGATCTTCGAGGTGGATCTTATTAAGAGCTTCACCAAGCTTTTCATCGTCACTCTCGCTCTGCGCCTTGATAGCTGTCCTGTATTTCGGCTCGGGGAATTTCACACCTTCATACTTCCAGTCATTACCAGGAGCGTTCAGAGTATGATCCATCTTTGTGTTCTTCAGCTTGACCAAAGCGCCGATATCTCCTGTATGAAGTTCGGGAACTCTTGTCCTGTTCTTACCTGCACATACATAAAGCTGTGACAGCCTTTCCTTTGTACCATTACTTGTATTTATCACATCGAGGTTTTCGGTTATTTTACCCGAGTAAACCCTGAAATAGTTAATTTCCCCGATATGTTCCTCAATTGAGGATTTGAAAATATATAAGGATGCAGGTCCGGACGGATCAGCTTTAACATCCTGGCCCTTACTGTTTTTCTTAAGGGGCATGTCCTTGATTGAAGGCGCTTCATTGACTATGAATTCCATCAGCGAATCGACTGCAATATTATTTTTTGCTGAAATACAGAAGACAGGGTACATTCCGCCTGCTGCAATACCTTTTGAAATACCTTTCCTTATCTCCTGCTCGGATAGTGTGTCGTTGGAAAAGAACTGTTCCATGAGAGATTCATCACTTTCAGCAGCTTTTTCTACAAGGGCATTATGAAGCTCGGCTGCTTTTTCAGCCTGGTCGGCAGGGATATCAAGTATTTCTGCTTTACCGCCATCCTTGCCATATCGTAGCATCTTCATTTTCAGTACATCAATAACTGAATTAAATCCGACTCCCTCATGCACGGGATACTGAATAAGAATTATATTATTACTCAGCCTCTCCTTCATCATTTCAACCGATTTATCAAAGTTTGCCTTTTCATGGTCAAGGCCGTTTATGACGATTATCATCGGTTTATGTGCATTCTCTGCATGCCTGAAGTGTATCTCGGTACCAACTTCAACTCCGTTCTGAACATTTATAAGCAGAACAGCCATGTCGGAAGCATAAAGTGAAGATATTACTCCGCCGCTGAAATCATCCAGACCAGGTGTGTCAAGAATATTTATTTTCTTATTGAGGATTTCGGTATAAAGTACTGTCGAGAAAATTGAGTTTCCGTTTTCCTGTTCTATCGGTCGATAATCGGAAACAGTATTTTTCCCTTCAATAGTGCCTCTTCTTTCTATGACACCGCCGTTAAAAAGCATCGCTTCTCCCAGAATAGTTTTACCTGATCCTGAGTTGCCCAGGAGCACGATGTTTTTTATCTGGTCAGTAGAGTATGTCTTCATAATTATCAGTTATTTATTGGCTTATAGATTTATTTGTTTCTTTTCTTTTAATCCGTAACTGCTTCTCTGCAGGGCTTCTTTGATTATAAAATTATACCTTCGTGCTCTTTGTGATTTCCTTCGTGAACTTTGTGGTTAAGTGAATTTTATGTTTAACCACAAAGGACACAAAGTTCACACAAAGGACACAAAGGAGATTTCCGGCACCCATTTTGGAGCGGACAAAATTAATAATTTTTTAAAAACTCTTTAATAAAGAAGCCGGAATTACAAATTTTTTATTTCCTTTGCACCAGTTTTTTGAAATGCAGGAGTACCGGTTTTTCTTTCAGGCGTAAGTTTACAAAAGCGGTTTTCTTCGGGAAAGATCGGGAAGTTACCTGTTAATAACTTACATTAAGTTAGTACAGATTATCATCAGGGAGTGGTTTAAATGACCTTATGATGCCATTTAACAGTGGTTATTGTATGAATTGTTATCTGGTTTGAAAAAAATACTGGACTTGCTTATTGATTAATAAATAAATTAAATACCTTTGCGAACCAATTTTTTAAGTAAAATTTAATAGTAAAATAACTGGAAATATGCCGACAATTCAGCAGTTAGTAAGAAAAGGCAGGAAGAGACTGGTAGATAAAAGTAAAGCACCTGCCCTGGATTCATGTCCTCAGAGACGGGGTGTTTGTGTACGTGTTTACACGACAACTCCCAAGAAACCAAATTCAGCGATGAGGAAGGTAGCCAGGGTCCGGCTTACGAACCAGAAAGAGGTAAACGCATACATTCCGGGTGAAGGTCATAACCTCCAGGAGCACTCTATAGTGCTTATCAGAGGCGGCAGGGTAAAGGATCTTCCCGGTGTCAGGTATCACCTTATCCGTGGTGCACTTGACACATCAGGTGTTGATGGCCGTACTCAGAGACGATCAAAATATGGAGCCAAAAGGCCGAAGAAGTAACATAAAAGGAATAGGATTATGAGAAAAGTAAAACCAAAGAAGAGAATTCTGTTACCGGATCCCAAATTCAGTGATCCGTATGTAACAAGGTTTGTGAACAATCTTATGTTTAGTGGCAAGAAAAACCTGGCTTATAAGATTTTCTACGACTCACTCCAGATCGTTGGTGATAAATTCAAGGACGAAGGGAAAACGCCTCTTGAGATATTTAAGCAGGCTCTCGAGAATGTTACTCCCCAGGTAGAAGTGAAGGCACGACGTGTTGGTGGTGCTACATTTCAGGTTCCCATGGAAATACGTGCTGACCGCAAAGTAAGCATCAGCATGAAAAATATGATCTCATTTGCACGCAAGAGAACAGGTCATTCAATGGCAGAGCGTCTTGCAGCAGAGCTTATGGCGGCATACAAGCTTGAAGGAGGCGCATATAAAAAGAAAGAAGATACTCACAGGATGGCAGAAGCCAATAAGGCATTTGCTCATTTCAGGTTTTAAAAGGATAACAGGGCGGACAAATTAATGGACAAGGATCTGAAATATACCAGGAACATCGGGATCATGGCTCACATTGATGCCGGGAAGACCACCACTACAGAACGTATTCTGTACTATACCGGTCGTACCCACAGGCTTGGTGAGGTTCATGATGGTAATGCGCAGATGGACTGGATGATCCAGGAGCAGGAGAGAGGGATAACTATTACTTCCGCCGCTACAACAACATACTGGAAATACAATAATGAAAACTATAAGATCAACATTATTGATACTCCGGGACATGTTGATTTTACTGTTGAGGTTGAAAGGTCTCTCAGGGTACTTGACGGCGCCGTGGCAGTTTTCTGTGCAGTGGGCGGTGTTGAGCCCCAGTCTGAGACAGTCTGGCGCCAGGCAGATAAATATGGTGTTCCCAGACTTGCTTTCGTCAATAAAATGGACCGCGCCGGTGCCGACTTTTTAAATGTCGTCCACCAGATAAAAGGTAAGCTAAATGCTCATCCCGTACCTGTTCAGATTCCAATAGGCGCAGAGGAGAACTTCAGAGGCATTGTTGATCTGGTAAATATGAAGGCAAGGATTTACAGGGACGATGAATCACTCGGTACAACATTTGATATTGAAGATATTCCTGAAGAGTGCATTGAAGAGGCTGAGGAGTGGAGAGGAAAGCTCATAGAAGCTTTGGCAGAAGTTGATGAAACCCTTCTCGAAAGATATGTTGATGATCACGAATCAATAACAGCGGAAGAGATCCTTACAGCCCTCAGAAAATCGACTGTTTCGGGAAGCGCTGTTCCGGTATTGTGCGGTGCATCATTTAAAAATAAAGGTATACAGAGTCTGCTTGATGCAATTACAGCATTCCTGCCTTCACCGGTTGATATCGGTTCAGTAACGGGAGTCGATCCGAGGGATAACAGCGAAATTAAGCGTGCACCTGATGACAATGAACCTTTTGCAGCTCTGGCATTTAAAATTGCAACAGATCCTTATGTCGGTCGCCTTGCATTCCTCAGGATCTATTCCGGAGTACTGAAAGCGGGAGATACCATATTAAACGTACGTACAGGAAAAAGAGAAAGGATAAACAGGCTTTTCAGGATGCATGCCAACAAGCAGACTTCCGTAGAAAGCGTATCAGCGGGTGATATATGTGCCGGAGTCGGGTTCAAGGACCTTAAGACCGGTGATACAATTTGTGCAATACATAAACCGGTACTTCTCGAATCGATGGATTTCCCTGAACCCGTGATAGGGATAGCCGTTGAGCCAAAAACCCAGGCGGATGTTGACAAATTGTCAATTGCACTGGCAAAGCTGGCTGAAGAAGATCCGACCTTCCAGGTAAGGATAGATCCTGACAGTGGCCAGACCGTAATCAACGGTATGGGCGAACTGCATCTGGAGATCCTTATCGACAGGCTCAGAAGGGAATTTAATGTTGAATGTAATCAGGGACCACCACAGGTGGCATATAAGGAGGCAATTACAACTTCTGCCGAATTCCGCGAAGTATTCAAAAAGCAGACCGGGGGCAGAGGCAAGTTTGCAGACATTTCAATTGAACTCTCGCCTGCAGATGACGGTATAAGAGGCCTTCAGTTTTTTAATGAGATACGGGGAGGGAATGTGCCGAAAGAGTATATTCCGTCGGTTGAGAAAGGTTTCCGTGAAGCAATGTCGAACGGACCGCTTGCCGGATTTCCCCTTGATAGTTTAAAAGTAATACTTAAGGACGGTTCATTCCATCCGGTTGACTCCGATGCTCTGTCATTTGAGATCGCTGCAAAACAGGCATTCAGAAGGTTTGCAGGAAAATGCAATCCTGTTATTCTGGAACCGATAATGTCGACGGAAGTTGTTACTCCCGAAGAATATGTCGGTGATGTTATCAGCGATTTTAACAGACGAAGGGGCAGGGTGGAAGGAATGGAATCGAAAGCAGGTTCAAGGGTGGTCAGGGCCAAAGTACCTCTGGCAGAAAAGTTCGGCTATGTTACAGTACTCCGGACCATTACCTCGGGAAGGGCAACATCAACGATGGAGTTTTCCCATTATGAGGAGGTGCCTGCAGAAATAGCTAACAGAATTGTCGAAATTACAAAAGGAAAAATTCTTTAAAATGAGTCAGAAAATTCGTATCAAACTGAAATCTTACGATCATAATCTGGTTGATAAATCAGCCGAGAAGATCGTAAAAACCGTAAAATCAACAGGTGCCGTGGTAAGTGGACCTATACCGCTTCCCACCCACAAGAAGATCTATACGGTTCTGCGGTCGCCGTTTGTCAACAAAAAGGCCAGAGAGCAGTTCCAGCTATCTTCATATAAAAGATTGCTTGATATTTACAGCTCTACGCCCAAAACAATCGATGCTCTTATGAAACTTGAGCTGCCGAGCGGTGTTGAAGTTGAAATTAAAGTGTGAAAACAGTAAAGATTAAAAGAGATGCAGGGATTAATTGGAAAAAAAGTAGGAATGACTTCCCTCTTTGACGGAGAAGGAAAGAATGTTCCGTGTACAGTACTGCAAGCCGGTCCGTGTGTTGTTACACAGGTAAAAACAATTGAGAGGGATGGCTATACTGCCGTACAGCTTGGATTTGAGGACAAAAAAGAAAAACACTCAACCAAGGCCGAAATCGGACATTTCAAAAAAGTAAATACAGCTCCCAAAAGAAAAGTTGTTGAATTTACCGGTTACAGTGAGGGACAGGTTAAAGAAGGCGAAGTACTTACTGCAGAGGTATTCAAAAATGATAATTGGGTTGATATCCAGGGCTGGTCGAAAGGAAAAGGATTCCAGGGTGTTGTAAAACGCCATGGATTCGCAGGTGTCGGTGGCACTACCCATGGCCAGCATAACAGGGGCAGAGCACCGGGTTCTCTCGGAGCT
>CAZWUB010000191.1:0-6654 GCA_964637415.1 uncultured Rikenellaceae bacterium | reverse complement strand
CGGAAAAAATGATTTTTTCAGTTCACCGCCGGGGGATTCTCCATGTACCGGCATCTTCCAGGAACTGTCATCAAATCCCGCTCTGTCCCATCCTGATATATTTTTCCCGGCATCGTAAGTAACACCAAGATAAACGCAGTTTTTCAGGATCGGTCCGTATGCATATTTCCAGCTGTTGTCTGAAACTATTTCTTTTGTTTTCCCACCCTTGTAACTGATGAGGAGTTTTGCAATGAACCCAGGCTTACCAACAGGCAGATCATTCCTCAGATTTCGATGTCCCCATTTACGAAGCGGAAGAGGGTTGTAAAAACCATTTCCAACTGCAACACCGAGACAGTTGTTCCCATCCGTCAGCAGCGATGTAACATCATATTCCGAATAATAAATCCTTTTGCTGAAGTCAGTCCATGCAGGATCAAGAACATTATCTTCAATGGATTGTCCATTTACGGAGATCTTGTAATAACCTGCAGCAGTGATATACAATGTGGCGCTCCGGATGTTTTTGTCTGATTTAAATTCCTTCCGGAACAATGGTGCAGGCTGATCAAGGTAAAACAATGAATCGCTTTCAGGCAGGGCTCGTTCATCGGTTATCCATTCTGCTATTTTGCTATCAGTAAAAACATTACTTTCCGATTTTTGGTCTGTTCCTTTGCAGGCAACCAGGAAAATCAGAAGAATTATAAGACTATGCTTTTTCAAGATACGGGAGTTTGATTAGTAATCATTAAAGATAATTATTCTTTTGACTGCACGACTGTACAACCACACGACCGCAAGACCGCAAGACCGCACGACCGTACGACCAACTGACCGAAGCGTCTTCGCTGCTAATCTTCATCATGCCGGTCAGCCTTCTCCCTGAGATAAGTGAGATAACTGACCACAAACCTGATATCGCTCCACGAAACCTTGTCTCCCAGAGCCTCTTTAACAGGAGATATTCTGAAATCTTCGCTTACTTCAAACTTACGGGTGATAAGGTCACAGATCTCCTGAGATACAAATTTGTCGACTGGAATTTCACCTGTTCCGACAAAATAAGCCAGATGTTGCTCTATAGTATTTGGGCTCAGCCTTCTTTCATTTGCTATCTGTGCAATTGTTTTACCTTCCCTGAAAAGATCATAACTTATTTTCTTCGTTTCTTCCTTAACCTTTTTTTCTTTCTTTTTCTCAATGAGGGTTATATCAGGCGCTTTGATATTTTCTTTAGTGCAATATGAAATAATTATATCCAAAAGCTCCTCACCATATTTTTCTGATTTCTTCGTTCCCATCCCCTTTACCTGCTTAAGAGCAGGCAATGACTGAGGTACAAAATTTGCCAGGGTAACCATCGTTTTCTGAGGCAGTATCATGTAATGGGGGAGGTCCGTTTCCTTTGCTTTATTATTACGCCATTCTTTAAGCTGTCTTAACAGCCCAGGATGTTTAATACTTCCCGAGGTATCTTCCACTGATTTAGCAGGACGGGACCTGGCAGGTGGAATATCTATTGCCGATTTTGCTCTGGCATCAAGATATTTACCGGTCTCAAAACCCTGTCTGACAGCATTGAGACAAGCCAGTTTCGTGATTGCCTCCTTTCTTGTTCGTTCCAAAGCATCGTTAACCGATTTGCGGACTGTTTTATTATCAGTTTCAACATGAAAACCGCTGACTATTTCTTTCAGGTCAGCTTCAAGTTTATCAGAAAAGTAAACGGCTGCTTTTTTTACCCTTTCCTGGAGGTAAATATTTGCTTCTGTATCAGGCTCCCTGTCAAGCAGAATTTTAAGTTGAATCTGAAACTTTTCGGAAACGTCAGGAAGGTCTTTTCTGAATACAGATAACATATTTTCGAGCCTTTCAACCGGATTCCCCAATAATTTGTCATTGTGTTCACTGACTATCTTCAGACAATAATTGAGCCTGTTTGTAATTGAAGAAAAACCGAAAAGCTCTGCAAGCAGTTGACGCTGGTAAGCTTTTTTCGACTCTTCAAGCCGGTTCCTGTCGGGTTGATTCCGGGCCTGATCATTAATAAAGCCGGAAACAGCTGTACTTTCTACAAGGCTCCTTCTGCCTATCCGGCTGCTGAGTACAAGTCCGTCCAGTGTCCGGCACCGGCTGAGGGCCACATAAACCTGTCCGTGTGCAAAAGCAGCGCATGCATCAATTACTGCCCTGTCGAAAGTAAGGCCCTGACTCTTATGAATTGTTATTGCCCAGGCTAATTTGAGAGGGTATTGCGTAAATGTACCGATTACTTCTTCCTCAATCTCTTTGGTCTCGTCATTAATTGTATACTTCACATTTTGCCATTCCACCATCTCAACCCTGATGTTAAAATCATCGTCGGGACACTTGACGACAATTATGTCGTCTTCAAAAGATTTCACCTTCCCAATTTTACCGTTAAAGAAAAGCTTGTCTCTTGACAAATCATTTTTAACAAACATAACCTGGGCCCCGACTTTCAGGATCAGTTCATTTGCATTAGGGTAGGAGAGCTCTGGAAATTCATCTTTGATTGTAGCTGTAAAAGAATGAGTTCTGCCGGGCAGTTTCTCAAGCTTTGAATCATTTATTGCCTGTGCCTGATAATTATGAGTTGTAAGAGTAATATATCCCCCTCCTGAATCAGGGTCAAAATCCGGAATATATCTTTTATTAAGTTCATTCAGAACCTCCTGATCCACATTATTGTCGCGGATCTTATTAAGCAGGTCAATAAAGACCTGATCATTCTGCCTGTAAATATGTTTCAGCTCAATTGTAACATATTCGGTGCCGCTGAGGGCTTTACTTCCGAAGAAGAAATATGAATCATAATATTTGCTGAGTATTTCTCTGTCTTCATCTTTGACAACCGGAGCAAGCTGCTGAAGATCGCCGATCATAAGCAATTGTACCCCGCCAAATGGCTGATAACGGTTCTTGTATCTCCTCAATGCGGAATCAATAGCATCGAGCGTATCTGCCCTTACCATACTTATCTCATCAATTATAAGCAGGTCGAGGCTTCTGATGATGTTTACCTTTTCGCGGCTCATTTTATATCCGGGCGGCTCAGCATTTTCATCCTGGTTGTCCAGATTGTTTCCCGGCAGGTAAAACGAAGGAATATAAGGGTGGAACGGCAATTGAAAGAAAGAATGTATTGTAACACCTCCCGCATTTATTGCAGCCACACCTGTTGGAGCAACAACTATCATCCGTTTCGGGGATTTAAGTTTCAGGTCTTTCAGGAAGGTGGTCTTTCCTGTACCTGCTTTTCCTGTAAGAAAGATGCTGTGGTTTGTATATTGAACAAAATCAAATGCTAACTGAAGATCCTGGTTTATTACAGTGTCCATAACAAGAGGTAAAAATATAAATATATCTGTTACAGCGAGAGACTTAATTCAAAGGTACAAAAGTTTGATATAATTTTTGGTCTTTTAATTCCTAAGGCAGCACAAGGCTGCAAACAAAATTAATTACATTTAACCACGGATTACACGGAGGGCACGGAAAAGAATTCACGGAAATGACTTCGTGAAAACTCTGTGATCACAATGCTCTCTGTGGTTAAATATTGTGAAATGATTTTTATTCATTAATATAACATAATCAGAGCAAAACAATATGTATTTAAAAAATTTCGAAGACAGCATCTCAGAGGTAGTTTTGAAACGTGGTAAAAATTATTATGAGGAAGGTGCAGTTACCGATCTGCAGGGAATGGATAATGGACAATGGTTTGCAATTGTGGAAGGGAACGACGATTATGAAGTCGATATCAGGCTCGGCAAAAATGATGCAGTCCTGAAGTATGCCTGTAATTGCCCGTTTGAGGGTGAAATATGTAAGCATGTAGTGGCTGTATTGTACCGCATAAGAGAGGAGAAAGCGCAGAAGCTACCTGAGAACAGATCAACAGGACAAAGCAATTGGAAAAATCTTATCGGAACTGTTCCTGAAAATGATTTAAGAGATTTTTTAACGGAATATGCTGTTAAGAATAAAGATTTCAGGAACAAGCTTTTGTTGCACTTTTCAGAGTATGATGACACGATTAATCGTGAGAAATACAGAAAAATAATACAGGGGATATTTTCTGCAGCAGGAGGCAGGAATGGATACATAGATTATCATCACGTCTCCGGAACCATCAGCCAGGTTTATGATCTTCTCGCCAAAGCAGATGAATACCTTGACAAGAATATCTATACGGAAGCTTTTTACATCGCAGCGGCAGTTGCCACGGAGTGTGTCAGCACCTTTGAATACATCGATGACTCAGACGGTGATTGCGGTGGTGCAATAAACGATTCATTCGAAATTATCTCTAAGATCCTTTCATCCGATACGGAATCTGCTTTAAAGAAAGAAATATTCGACTGGTTGCTTCGCGAAGCCGGAAATCCTGATTATGATGATTATGGGTGTTCAAGTGAACTTTACCCCTTACTGGTGGAAGCTGCTGATTCACCTGAAAGAACAGGACAGGTACTTGATTTTTTTGACGATCAGTTAAAAAAGGCAGGTTTGGAGGAAGGCTGGTCAAAGGAATACAGATCACGAAATTTTCTCAAGCTCAAGATGGATACTCTTTTAAAATCGGGACAGGAAGAAAAAGCCGATGATATTATCTCTGACAATATGCATATTCATGATTTCAGGAAAATCATCGTTGAAAAGAACCTTGCAGAACATAAATTCGATGAAGCCATTCGTCTTATAAGGGAAGGCATAGACATCGCGGAAAAGGATAATTATGCAGGGGTGGTTACCGATTGGAAAGAGATGTTGACAGTTATTTATAAAAAGCAGAATAACGTAAAAGAGCTGAGAATAATTCTAAAAGACCTGTATTATTCCGGTCGCTATGAAATAAATTATTATCGTGATTATAAATCCACCTTCGGGAAAGAAGAATGGAATAGCGAACTGGAGAAAATCATTAATGCGCATAAGAAGAATGAAAAAGGAGGGAATTCCCTCTTCAGGGCTTTGCCCGGCCATCTTGCCGCAGTCTATATTGAAGAAAAGATGTGGGGAGAATTGTTTGGATTATTACAGAGATTTGCAAACATTCATGAATTGTTGCATTACACTCATTACCTGGAAAAGGAGTATGCTCCGGAGTTGATCAGAATGTATAATAATGCCATCCTTCAGGAAGCGGAAAGAGCATCGACCAGAAATGCATATCATGAGATAGCGTCATTCATTAAAAAGATGTCAGAATTACCCGGAGGGAAAGAACCGGCCGGATTATTGATAAACCAGTTGATGGTGCAATTTGCTAAACGACCCGCTATGAAGGATGAATTGGGGAAAATAGATTAAATGTTGATATCAATACTCTTTGTTCCATAAGCCGGTCTGGGTCACCGGCTTTTGCAACTAACGTCTATTCTCGCTTTATTCCAATTTCAGTTTGTCCGGACTTTGCCGGCTATCAAATAATGTAACCAGGTGAACTTCTGTATCTGTTATTTTATAATAGAGAGTAATCTGCTTAAAGAAAAGGAAACATTCCAGGGCCTGACTGTTCAATTTGTGCCGACAAGAGTGCGGAACTCTTTGAATCGTATACAATATTGTTACGTCTGTTCCGGAACTTTTTTAATCTTTGTATGTTATCTGAATGAAATTAAATTTGGAAAAAGACTATGAAACAAGGAAGATCATTTTTACTGCTTAGCGTTATTGCCCTGACAATTGTCTTATTATCAGGTTGTAACCAGAATAAAACGAATAAGGCCACTGAACCCGGAACGAAGTATTACAGGAACATCCTTTTCAGTGAGACGCCGTGGGACATTGAAAGAGGCTCACGTGAGCTGACATCTGAGGAGGCTGCAAAAATAAACAGCTACAAATTTGTTTATGATAATGAAGACCGTCTCCTTTCAGTTGAATATGTAAGAGGTGCTGAACTACTGGGATATGGCTCGCTCGGAGGAGCAGCCAGAATAACCTATGAGTATTCAGGTAATAAGCAGATCAAACACTATTTTGACGAAAACAATCAGCCACTTGAATCGGCCGGTGTTTTCGCCGCAGAATACACTCTTGATGAAAACGGTGTTCGCACAGGCCTTAAATTCTTTGATAAGAACGGTCAGCCTGGTGAAAACAGGAACAAAATAAATTATTATGTTTGGAAAATACTTCCCAACGGTTTGCTCCAGGAGAAGAGATATAACCTGGCCGACGAGGAAACCATTATGAATCCCTTCTGCCCCTTCTATGAGCTGCGTTTTACATATAATGATAAGGGTTATGTAACGAGAATGGCCAACTATATGGGCGACACCCTGTACAATTGTACTGCCGAGAACTGCGGTGACATTGGCGTTTCCTACTTTACCTTCACCCCCAGCGAGCATGGTGATGTTGAAGAATTTGCAGTGTTCAATGTTACAGGCCTTATGTCAAATCTATACTGGGGATGGTCAAAGCGTGTCAGCAAATACAACGAGAACGGCTATGTGCTCGAAACAGTCTATTATGATCAGGACAATGAATTTGTGGGAGGTAAAATGGTACCTGTCACCCAGTACACCTACGATAAGCAAGGAGCTCTTATTGAAACCAGAAACATGGACAAGGACAGAAATATCATTAACAGTCCCGATAACGGCGTTGCAATTACCGAGTATAAATATGACG
>CAZWUB010000190.1:3952-6829 GCA_964637415.1 uncultured Rikenellaceae bacterium | reverse complement strand
ATTTATCGAGTATCTTCCGGGGACTCAAACCACTATCCAGAGCTCTTTTTGTCAGTTCGTAGGAACCATCCTGTCCTTTAAGATGAACGGGGTATGATGATTTGCTGGATACCTTACCCATTTCGACAGTTTGACGAAGCTTTTTCAGTAAATCTTCCATTGAGGCATTGTCAGAAATAAGAAATCAGATGGCTGGTTAAATTTAAGGAAAGAAGGCACAAAAATCTACTCCAATTTTCACTATTTTTAATGCAATATTCATATTTCAGATGTATAAAGATTAAAATATCATATAATGATTAACTGGCTGGAGAGAATATTTGTTAATGAAGATAAACCGTTTATGTAGAATTAAAAAACGGGACTGATCTTCATCAGCCCCGTTATTTTTCTTATCCGGCCGTCCGGATAAAAGTAAACCTTAACTTACTTTATCTCCTGGCGGTAATTAGGATTCTGTACAAGCTGTGGCGCTTTCTGGCGCTCATCGGTACGGATGGGCATCCAGTAAATAGCATCAATCCATTTATTGTCGGGCATAGCCTGGTTAAGTTCCCATGTTGTTGTGATTGTTGCCGGGGTAGTCCTGGTGTCTGTTTTCTGTGTAATTACAACACCATTCATCGGCTTTGTATATTCTTCCTCAAAGATCATCCATCTTCTCAGATCAAACCATCTCAGCTCCTCACCATAAAGCTCTATTTTCCGTTCGTGCCTTAAAGCATCGCGTAATTCAGCATTGGTGGCTGTAGTATTGGGAAGAAGAACACGGTTCCTGAAGAAATTAACCCATTTTCTTGTTTCATCATATTCTCCAAGTTCCCAGCAAGCTTCTGCGTAGTTAAGGACTACTTCAGTATACCTCATGAAAGGCCAGATATTAAAGTTATAACCGGTACTTCCTGTCACTCCGTCCTGAACCCATTTCATTGTGAGATAACCGCAATAGTTACCGTTACCTGCCACGATGGGGCCGTTACGGGTATCTATTCCATAAAGAACTGTTTCAGAACCATCGGCGCCGATTGTGATGCGGGTTCTCCTGTCATAGATACCCAGTGGATCACGTGTCTGAAGGCTTACAGGGCGCGGCTCATATTCATATTTTGCACTGTCATACAATACAAGGGCATAAAAGCGTGCCTCACGGTTATAATAAGGACTCTGATTATCAAATCCGGTTACTTCAGGCTTGTTCTTAATATATTTTGTTGTTCCTTCAGTTTCTATCTGATAATGGTCAAAGAAGTTGCTTCCATCTTCCATTTCATATTCGTCAACCATTCTCTGCATGGGACCATTTCTTCCATAGAGGCCGTCATATCCGTTGGGGCCGTCAACCTGGTTTGTCCTGTGCCTCGTTCCGAGAGCGAGGTCAAACATTCTTGAAAAGATGAATTCACCATTTGCAGGAGTAGCTGCATTACCAGTGAGTGCCCTGTAATTTTTTGCAACGACTGCTTTGTCACCACCCGATGCGCCGAAATCTGCCAGTTCCAGTGATGAACCGGGAAGATCCATAACAGCTTTTGCTGCATTTTTTGCTGCTGTCCACATGGCTGTTCTGTCGGGAGTCTTATAATGGACAACCTCATCAGATGAAGAAATCCCAATACCAGAAGCATCACCCGCAGTGAGGTCACTGGCAGCAAACAGAAGCATTCTGGCTTTGAGAGCAAGTGCAGCTTCTTTGCATGCACGACCCAGCTCCTGATCGGATTTGAGTGGAAGTAAACCAGCTGCTGCATCGCAATCATCAACAATAAAATTTACTGTCTCCTCGAAGGTTGATCTCGTTATACCTGAGAAGTCATCACTCAGCTGTGCTGCAGTTTCAAGCAGTACCAGACCTCCATAAGTACGGGCAAGGTTATGATACATGAATGCTCTCAGGAATAATGCTTCTCCTTTAAGAACATCTGTTTGTGCCTTTATTGTGGCTTTCTGTGATTCAGGATAAGCGTCGGCAACAAGATCGATCTTATCGAGGAATTTATTCACACGCTGAATATTGGCATATTGCGACCACCTGTATCCGGAGTGAACATAATGTGTTCCTTCTCCGGCATCAGGAGTAAGAGTACCGTTAAGTAGTGTTGTCGTACTGGCTCCTCTTCCATAGATCGCCTCGTCGGTGTAATTTGTGCTTTTAACACTCTGAAATCCATGGTTAAGGCCGTTATATACATAATTCAGATATAAGCTGGCCAGCTCCGGATTCGACCATACGGTTGCATCCGAATACTGGTCGAGAGGAGTTTTATCCAGGATATCACTGCACGATGGTGAAAACACGAGCAGGACTACTAAAATAAAATTTAAAATATGTTTTTTCATCTGTAATTTTTTATTTTTTAATTGTCAGACTGAACAGCCATTGTTGTAAAACGGCCATTTCAAATCATTCGTTTCGGAATATAATTAAAAGGTAACCCGTGCTCCCACAGCCATCACTCTTGTTGTAGGATAAGCTGTAACAGACATTGTTTCGGGATCGTATCCGACTTCATTCTTATTCCAGAGGAAAAAGAGATTCTTACCGGTCACATATACACTTGCCCCTTTCATCTTTACATAGCTCAGCAGATTTTCAGGCAGATTGTAGGAAAGTTCAAGGTTTTTCAGCCTTGCATATGCCATATTGTAATAATCCTGGCTGCAGAGATAAGCTGTCTGTCTCCAGTACTCTTCAACCCTTTCAAAGGACCTGTGCATTTTCCCGCCGGGATTATCCTCAGTCCACCTGTCATCGGCATAATACTGAAGGTAGTTACCGAATGTACCATGATAAATAAAATCACCTTCTTCATCAGCTATCCTTCTCCAGTTGTTCCCGACACCCTGTACAAGGGCCTGTAACTGCCAGTTTTTGTACTG
>CAZWUB010000190.1:0-3852 GCA_964637415.1 uncultured Rikenellaceae bacterium | reverse complement strand
TCCAGTTGTTCCCGACACCCTGTACAAGGGCCTGTAACTGCCAGTTTTTGTACTGTAATGAGAAATTAACACCAAATGTAATTTCAGGTGTTCCGTTCAGATCAAACACCATCCTGTCAGCTTCAGTTATTTCACCGTCATCATTATAGTCAAAGAGGATGACATCACCGGGTCTTGCAGAAGACACATGCGGATAAGAATTAATATCTTCTTCATCATCAAAGATCCCGATTGCCTTATACTGAAGGAAGGCATCCGTTGAATGACCTGTCAGCCTCTGCCATGCATATGATACTTCCGGTTCATCATATTCAATGATCTTGTTCCTTGCAAAGGAGAAGTTACCTGTAATTGAGTAACCGAAGTTACCTGAACGGTCATTATACCCGAGTGCCGTTTCAAATCCCCTGCTTGATACAATCCCGTAGTTTTCATCAGGAAGCGATAATCCTGTAAAAGTAGGAACAGAAGCATTCCTTGCAACAAGGATATCTGTCCTTCTCTGGTAAAATGCATCAAAGTCAAATTTCAGCTTGCTCTTGAATGCAAAAGATTCAAAACCAAGGTTGAATACGTTTGCTACTTCCCATGTTATTGCCGGATTTGGTTCTCCAACCTGGTAGAGTCCTGACTCATAGCTTCTTGATGAGCCCCATGAAATGCCGGTGCCGGTTCCAAACATTGTAAGATACTGGAATGGAATTACAGCATCATTTCCCAACTGGCCCCATGAGGCTTTCAGCTTAAGATAGTTTATTGCAGGGACGCTGTTTTTCCAGAAGTCCTCGCTTGATACCCTCCAGCCTGCAAGTATGCTCGGGAATGTACCCCAGCGGCCGCTCTCTTCAGAGAACCTGAGGGAGCCATCACGGCGCAGAGTAAATTCAAGAAGGTATTTTTCGTCGAAGTTGTAAGCTGCTCTTCCGAAGAAATTAAGTCTGGCTTCAAGGCCAACGGAAGAACTGTTGCTCATCTCGTCGGTACCACCGAAATTAAGGTATGGCAGATCGATAGTCTGGAAATAACGCCTGTATGCATTTATCCCCTGGTTGAAATAATCCATACTTTCCACTGCAACAAAAGTACTTAAACTGTGCTTTCCAAACGAACGCTCATAATTGACTTTCAAGCTGTTAGTTATGGTCCTTGAATCCCTGTAGAGATCTTCCACCCTCGGATCGGCTATTTCGGCTCTTACCTGGGGGACAAGAAATGCCTGGCCATCCTGGCTACCATCGTTTCCTGCAGCCAGATATGCTTTTTCGTCAAGGAAAAACAATGTTGCAAGGTCTCTCACATATTTCTGCTGTCTGAAATACATGTCAAATGAATAGTTACCGATAACCGATAATCCTTCAACCCACGGGATCTTTATTGTTGCCGTGAGCATATTATCGCTGCGGTATTGATTATTATTTGTATAACCGGTCTGATCGGCATCCGTATCTGTTACAGGCTGCTGTGCTTTTTCAATATCAGGTCCGGGTTCTCCCGTAGGCCATATTGCAGTTGATGTCGGAAGGTTTCGGATTACACTTCCGAAGCTCGTATTGTAAGGGCTCATTGTATTTGTTTTTGAAGCCCCCATATTAAGGTTAAGACTTATATAATCGTTCAGAGTGGCATCGATGTTCAGTCTCAGGTTATACCTGTCATAGGATGATGAACCTGATTTATAGATACCATTATCAGTTTGTGCACCGAATGCTCCGTAATACTTGATCACTTTGGTACCTCCTGATACTCTGAAGGTATGGTGGTTAGCTGCTGAATAATCTTTAATTACCGATGAGAACCAGTCGGTATTCGGATGAGTCCATGGATAATTGCCCGATTTATATTTTTCAATATCGTCAAGTGAGAATGCCATATTTTCTTCTGAAACGTTCCTGTACGACTGTACCTCTCTGATCATTGTGGCGTATGTAGGGGCATCTGTAAGCTCCGGGACAATTGAAGCAGAGGACCATCCCTGATAGAATTCATATTCAAACCGGGGAGGAGCTTCTGATCCTTTTTTCGTAGTTACAAGAATGACACCGTTTGCAGCCCTTGAACCATAAATACCGGCTGAAGCATCTTTCAGGACTGAAAGGCTTTCAATGTCACCCGGTTCAATTGAGTTCAGGTCGCGACCCGGAATACCATCTATTACAACAAGTACCGAGGTGTTACCCGACTCATTGGCGATAGTTGAAACGCCTCTGATGCGCAGATCAGCCTGATCGGCGCCGGGACGGCCGGTTGATTGTGTTACGAACAGGCCGGGTAAACGGCCGCTTAAAGCGCTCGAAACGTTCGGCGTTGGTGCTGCAGTTATCTCCTCGGAACTGACAGTTGTTATCGATCCGATAACATTTACTTTTTTCTGGGTTCCGTAACCTACAACAACAACTTCTTGAAGAGCAAGAGCTTCTGACACAAGTGAAATATCTATCACACTCCTGCCTCCGACAGTCACTTCTGAAGTGACAAACCCGATAAATGATGCTGCAAGAACAGCATTCTGATCAGGTACATTAAGGGTGTATTTACCATCAACATCGGTTATTGTTCCGATAGTTGTACCCTTGATTATAACATTAACCCCCGGTAACGGGACACCCTCATTGTCGGTAATTGTGCCAGTTACCTGGATCTGCTGCAGATCGCCGGCAAAAACAATATTGCCGGGAAGATTCAGGCTCAATATCATTATAAGGAAAAAACTCATCCCCATAATGAACAGTTTTCTGGTTTTGCAGGCAGTTTTTAATAAGGCCCGCGGTAATGGATTGTTTTCTTTCATAAGTAAAATTTTGAAAATAAAATTTTAAAGGGTTCTTATTCCAAAACCCGTAACTATAAATAAATCAATTAATTATTGCTAATCAGAGGAAGAAAATGACCCTCTGGCCCGGATAAAGAAGATTTGGATTTTTACATAGGCAAATCAGTTTAGAATAGTATTAGGGTTACGGTCTAAAATTACTTATTATATTTTACCCGGGGATTTTTATTAAGAATCTTTAACAAAACAAAAGAGACTGCCGGTATTGGCAGTCTCTTTTTTTAAACGAATCAGATTGTGAGATTAATCATATAATGGGTTCTGTACCAGCTGCGGAGCTTTTTTCAGCTCGTTCCTTGGTATCGGAAGCCAGTATTGCTTTGCACTCATAACATTGTCGGTATGTGCCTTGATCCACTTCCAGGTAGTCACAATGGAACCATCGGTATTCTTAACTTCAAGGATATCAATTCCTCCCAGCTGAGGTGTCATCTTCTCGATCATGATCTTCCATCTCCTGATGTCGTACCATCTGCTTTCCTCTCCATACAGCTCTATCCTTCTTTCATGTCTCAGGGCTTCTTTTATATCGCCTGTAAAATCCGGAAGGCCTGCCCTGTTACGTATCATATTTACATGATTTGCAGCCTCAACTGTCTCTCCAAGCTCAAGACATGCCTCTGCATAGTTCAGCACTATTTCGGCATAGCGCAGATAGATCCAGACATTCTGGTTATTCTGGACATCACCGTTGCTTGCCTGATCCATGAATTTTTTCGTCAGATACCCTCCATAGCAACCGTTTCCGGGGGAAAGGGGTCCTTTCCGGGTATCAAGACCAAACTGTTCTGTATAAGTTCCGTCAGATTTCATGGTTCGGTGAGTGCGCCTTTCATAGATCCCGAGAGGATCCTGGGGCTGAAGATTTACAGGACGGATCTGCCAGACAGCACTATCATACAATACAGTGGCATAAAACCTCGGTTCTCGATTATAATATGGATTTTCGTGCTTAAAAGTTGTTGACTTGTTCTTATATAACTTATTTGCATCTATTTCGAAATGGTCGAAGAATTTTGATC
>CAZWUB010000189.1:2450-6831 GCA_964637415.1 uncultured Rikenellaceae bacterium | reverse complement strand
AACGGCAAAGGAAGTAATAGCAGAGTTCAAATTTGATGTAAGCAGGGAGCTCCAGGAGATTTAGGATAATGTAGGGTCACAAAAAGAAGGCGGCATCAACTATTTGCTTTCCTTTTGTGCAATCAGAACTAGTTGAGTTATGCTTCATTATGTTTGAGGTGCTTTTAAAAAGGTTCAGCTCAAACTTATGTAATCTCAAGAATCCCTGAATAAGAACCGAATTCTATTCCCATCCATCTGGGGAAATCTCAGGTGAATGGATTTAAGAATGCAAAATTACTTCATTTTGACGAAAGAAATAAACATGTTGACAATCATATCTATAAGCATTTCTAAATCAATAAAATTTGCTTTAATTTTGATTACAACTTTATAACTGATAGAGTACCTCTTAAAGTGAGCTAAAATTTTAACTTCTGTATGAAAGGTTTATTTGATTTGGTAAAAAAGAATTTGGTAGTTTCGTTGACTCTACTGTTGGTATTGTCATATCAGTGCCTAAAAGCACAATCTCTGAACACAAGTAAATCAGGTTATAATAATTTTGTTAACTATGATCGGAGTATTACTACTTCACTGGATTACCCTAAAAATAAGATATATAGTGATGCTAAAAATACCTCCTCTACAGCAGATATAAGGCTTCTATTAAACTATTATTTTGGAGGAGAAATTTTTGCAGGAGCTTTTACTCGTGTGGAGTTCGAATCTTATTTCCAGCATGTTGGATATTATAACACTTCCACTAATTTGGAGGATTGGCTTAACTACGATGTAATTATCACATGTTTTGGACAAATTAGTCTGACAACAAACGAAGTTGAATCAATAAAGAATTTTCTTTTGTCTGGTGGAGGAATGCTTATTGGAACCACGGGATATAATGAGTGTTTAAATGAATTGAAAAAAATTGATCCTGCACTTACTTTTGACAATAACATTCATCCGTTCGGTCAGGGATTCATATTGCCATATGATAAATATTCAGGATTAGCAATTGGAGGTGTTTTTAAACAACCCCTTTTTGGAGAGTTTTTAACAGCAATAGATGCAGTTGGTTCCAACCGAATTGGAAATAGGTTGAATCAGGTTAAAACTTATTATGGTGAAGATGCAATAATAATAAATACCGAGGTTGAATTAACCTGTGATAAAAGTAGAGTTGGTTTATATGAAACCTTGGATCTTCCACAAATTCTTACCTTTTTGCATAATCAGGAACAATTCACAAGTATTGATATCCCAAGGGTAATCAAATATGTAATTAAGCCTGTAGCTATTGAATTTGGATCCTTCGTAAATGGAATTACAAACGCTTATGATCGTATTGTTTCTTGTCAGATTCCTGGAAATTGTTCAGGAATATTTGCTCATGAAGCTGCACACATATTTGAACGAGAGTTCGATCTTAAATATTTTACTTTGCCGGGTTTAGGTGTTGGTGTATTTCAAGAAGCTGCCTATGATACATATAATTTCGGTAATGTGATTAATGAAGATGGAAAAATCTCTGAAAAGCGAGTTTTATATCTTTGGTATGCATTTATAGATTTAATCGGGAAACAAAACTTAATTACTCTATATAATAGTTTGAATTCTCATTACAAAACATTTGTACCAACTATGAATTATTGGATGGAGATAAGTACTTACCCCGAGGAAGGTACAAGTGCATTTTTACAATCAATTAATGTGACCAATTATTATATGAGTACAGCCTATAGTACTAATTATACTCAGAAGATTCGCGACTGGGGTTATACTGAAATACAGGATTGGCAACCGATAAAAGAAATTGTCACCAGTACTGAAAATATTTTTCAGAGCTTTGTATCACCAACATCTGTACAGTCCGAACAAAGAGCTGAGATGTGGAATATTTTCTATAAAGGACTTTATGATTCAGTACCTTTTTATACAAATAAGATAACTAGCCTAACTCCGGCTATTAATCCTAAACCGACCTCTGGCAGTATTGATCAGCCTGTAAATATGACATTAAGCTGGACTCATGGTGGAAGTGCAACTATGTATGATATTTATATTGGGACATCTCAAACACTTGGTCCAAATGAATTATTCAAAACTCAATCCGATACGAGTTTAAATCTTAGTTCCCTTAATTATAGTACAGTTTATTATTGGCGTGTAGACACCAGAAATTCAACTGGAATTTCTCAAGGTTCTGTATGGAACTTCACAACCATGCAAGAACCAAATCATCCACCAAATAAACCTAAATTGTTAACTCCCGCCAATGGATTAAGTGTGGGAGTCCCTTTTATATTTTCATGGACTTGTACTGATCCGGATGGCGATGATTTAAAGTATGGATTTGAGCTTAGAGTTAAAGGCACAACCGATTGGGAAAGTAATGGGTATCAAAGTACACAGGCATTAGAAGTGGAAAACATTGATAATAATTTTTATAATATTCCCATTGAATGGCGCGTAATTGCATCAGATGGAATCGACCTCAGTATAAGTGATATTTTTGAATTTACAATTACTTCTACCACATCTATTAGAAATACTGAAGAAGCGAATAGAGTATATATTTATCCAAATCCTGCAAATGAAATATTAACAGTTGAATTAAATAATCCTGAAGCGAAAGATTTTGAACTGGAAATATGTACCTATTATGGTAATTTGATATATAGGGATTCATTTAAATCATTACTGCATGATAATATTTTCAAAATTGATATTTCTCATTTTAATAGGGGTGCGTATTTTGTAAAAATTATCACTAACAATAACGTATTTTATAAAAAGTTAATAGTTAATTAATAACCTTCAAGTGATTTAATCACTTATAATTGTATTTAATATTCCCAGTAAAAATACTTATCGTCTTTCTATCCATCTAATCTTTTAGGGAATTGGACGGATGAATTTTTAAAAGCAGCCGATAATTATTAATCAGAATAGATAAAGCTGGATTTATTTACATGAATCGATGATCGTTCCATCTGCGATACTTAAAGGCTCCCATAACTTCACCTTTTTTAAATAGTACCCTATCATGAACTAGATCGAAAAAGTCCTTCTTCCCATATTTCCCTGCTTTAAAGTTTTGTAAAACTACTTTGAATACCTGATCGCTCAAAGTGCAAAACGCTGCAAAACAATACAGTAGGTTCTAAATCGGGAACAAATTCTTATGCTTAAAATGTTCCCGAATTGGTCACCACAGATATGCATTAAAAGGGACTTTTTTGCACAGGAAGTAAAAACAATAAATCCTGTAAATGTTGAGTTTACAGGATCTTGAATTAATCTGCATATATGCATCGTGGAGATTAGGGGAATCGAACCCCTGACCTTTTGACTGCCAGTCAAACGCTCTAGCCAACTGAGCTAAACCCCCTGCCAAACCGCACAAATCTAAAGAAAAAAATCAATATAATAAAACATACTCATTGCCCTAACATTCCGTTTTGTCAGTATGCCGCTATTTTGTAATTTTGCCGCACATTTAAAACCATGGATGCCCTTATTTAAAAACATATCTGACTTCGATGATCTTATCTTCTCTTCCCGTAACAGGGAATACGGAGCATATAAGCTCAGAAAAGGGTATTCCTCAGCTGTGATCACAGGGATTATTGCTGCTGTGGTACTTGCATCCGGAGCAGTTCTCATTCCTTTCCTCTCACGTCCATCCAATGACAGGATACTTGCAGGCGGAACCAGATATATAAATTATGAGATGGAAACATACGAGCCGCCTGCAGATAATATCTATGTCCCTCCTCCTCCTCCCCCGCCGGAAACAAAAGCAGTCCAGGAAATATTACAGTACGTCCCCCCCGAAGTTGTTGATACTGTTATGCTGACAGAACCTACTCAGTTATCAACCGATGAAATAATAGCCAATGCCGGTGAGGAAATCTCAGAAGTTGAAGGTCCCGGATTCGGCGATGAGTTATTTTCAGGTGAAGGCGACGGCGGTGGTATGTATACCGATGAGCCATTCTTCCTGGTTGAAGTGATGCCAACTTTCAGGGGCGGCGACCTGAACCGCTTCCGCGAATGGGTCCAGAAAAGAACAAACTACCCTCAGGAAGCCCTCGACAAAAAAATACAGGGAAGAATTTTCCTTACATTCATAGTTGAAACCGATGGTGCTGTCAGCAACGTCACCGTCGTTAAAGGTGTCGATCCCCTTATCGATAACGAGGCCGTTAAAGCTATCGAAGCTTCACCGAAATGGACACCGGGACTGCAGAGAGGACAGCCTGTACGGGTAAGATATTCACTGTGGCTCAGCTTTGTAATCTGAAATAAACAACTTCTTAATAAGTGTCAATAAATGGGCCTTTGACATTTCATTGTTTTTTTTATCTTTACCTCGTCTAAGTCAATGTAATATGAA
>CAZWUB010000189.1:0-2350 GCA_964637415.1 uncultured Rikenellaceae bacterium | reverse complement strand
TGCGGATCTTCAAAAAAACAACTTGAAAGAGGTAATTATGATGCTGCAATATCTGAAGCGGTCCGCCAGTTACGGAAGGATGCTGATGATTCAAAACAGATCGCGACACTCGAAAGATCTTACGGGATCGCCAATGAACAGGACCTGGAAAGAATCAGGTTCCTCAAGATTGAAGGAAGACCACAAAATTATGATGAAATATACCTGACATATAAAAGACTCGCCGACAGACAGGCGCTCGTCAGAACTGTCCTGCCTCTGAAAGACGGCGGGAGGACAATAGAATTTCCTTATGTCGATTACATGCAGGAAATGATCGCTGCCAAAAAGAAATCTGCCGACTTCTACTACAATCATGGCATGGAACTTATGAAGACCGGCCTCAAGGATTCGTATCGCCAGGCATTCGCGGAATTTATAAGAGCAAAAGAATATGTCGGCGACTATGAAGGAATTGACAAGATGATACAGGAATCAAAATACCTGGGTATGAGCAGGGTATTTGTTTCGCTTCAGAACAATACAATGATCAAATTCCCTCCTGAATTTGAGGAAGACCTGCTTTCAGTCGATATTCAGGCCCTTAACAGTGAATGGGTGGAATTTCATACAATAAACCTCGACAAGGATACTAAATACGACTACTTTATCAATGTAAATGTCAGAAACATAATTGTAAGCCCCGACCAGACTTCACAGCTCGACTCGGTTATCAAGCGTGATGTTGAGGATGGATATAGTTACCAGCTCGATAAGAAAGGGAATGTCATGAAAGACACCCTGGGAAATGATATTAAAATGAAGAAGTATAAAACGCTCCAGTGTGCCCTGATATCAACACTTCAGACCAAATCGTGCAGGATTGACGGGGATATTGAAACAATCCAGGTAAATCCTGATAAAGTTATAAAGAAAGATCCTGTCGGAGCCCAGTCTACATTTGAGAATATCTCGGCAAGAGCTCTTGGCGATATCGGTGCGCTGAATGCATCTCAGCTTGCAAGAACAAAAACACAGATCGTTCCCTTCCCCTCAGATATTGAAATGGTGCTGCGGTGTTCAGAATCTCTCAAACAGGCTATCAGGGGATCTATACAAAGCAACAGGAGGCTGATCATTTAGAATATGACTGATAAGGACCGGCAGGCGGAAAGAGCAATTCTGGTTGGAATTAATTATCCGGGTCAGGATGAAAACGAAACAAATGAATTTATTGATGAGCTCTCATTTCTTGCCGAAACTGCCGGAGCAGTACCGGTCAAAAGATTTCTTCAGAAACTAAACGTTGCCAATCCTTCGACTTTTGTAGGATCAGGAAAAGCAGCCGAGATAGCTCAGTATGTTGCTGAAAATGAAATAGACCTTGCTATTTTTGATGATGAACTGACACCTGTTCAGCTGAGAAATATCGAAAATGAACTTCAGTGCCGGGTGATCGACCGTACCAATCTTATTCTCGACATTTTTGCCCGTCGTGCGAGGACATCACAAGCCAGGACTCAGGTCGAGCTGGCGCAATACCAATATATGCTACCCCGGCTTCGAAGGATGTGGACACATCTTGAAAGGCAGAGAGGAGGTATTGGTTTAAGAGGACCCGGAGAAACTGAGATCGAAACCGACCGGAGAATAATACGCGATAAGATATCCGCGCTGAAGGAACAGCTGAAAAAGATCGATGTCCAGATGTCAACCCAGCGAAGGAACCGCTGGAAAATGGTAAGAGTTTCACTGGTTGGCTATACAAATGTGGGGAAATCCACAATAATGAATCTTCTCAGTAAATCTGATGTTTTCGCCGAAAATAAACTCTTTGCAACCCTTGATACAACTGTACGAAAGGTTGTTATCGGCAATCTGCCATTTCTGCTTTCTGATACCGTCGGATTCATCCGGAAGCTGCCACATGACCTCATCAAATCATTTAAATCGACACTCGATGAGGTGCGGGAGTCCGATCTGCTCCTTCACGTTGTTGATATTTCCCACCCGGGATTTGAGGATCAGATAAAAGTTGTCAATGAAACACTTAAAGATCTTGGCACCGCTTCCAGACCGGCAATAGTAATTTTTAACAAGATAGACTCCTTTACTTATGTTGTAAAGGACAGCGATGATCTGACACCTGTCAGAAAGGAGAACTACTCTCTTTCAGATCTGAAAAAAACCTGGATGGCAAATGACAGGAATCACCCCGTTGTTTTCATTTCAGCAAAAACAAGGGAGAACCTGAATGAGCTCCGGAAAGTACTTTATGAAGAGGTGAAAAGGATACATATAACACGCTATCCTTACAATGATTTCTTATTTGAAGATACTGAGTATCTATAGGATGACGGCTATGCCCCTG
>CAZWUB010000188.1:0-6870 GCA_964637415.1 uncultured Rikenellaceae bacterium | reverse complement strand
AGGTCAGATTAAAACCAGACCTTCAATACTGCAAGATATTTTTATTCTTCACACCCAACATGGAGTATGAAATAAGCTTAAGTGCGAGCGGTGTCCGGTTCTTTCCGGTTTTTTCTGATAATTCCCTGTTTTTACCTTTTTTTCCCTGTTTTTTATTGCACTCTTTTCACTCTGATTCCCGAAATTTATTACCGGAAGTTTTGTTCTGTATGGTTGTTAAAAATCAATGTGATTGACAGGATATTGTTTTCGGAAACAATGGTTGTATTTGTTATTAGATTTAAAAGAGAAGGGCAGGAAATCTTCTCTGAGCCATGGGCTCTGCGTTCTGTGCCTTTATTTCCTGCCCCGACCTTTCCCTAACAGAAAGGAGGTGTAAACATGAGAAGATAGATATTTTTCGTGACTTCGGTCGCGGCTTTTGAGATGATGAACCAGAAAAACGAAACTAATTTTTTAACTATTAAATTTATTATTATGAAAAAATTAAAGAAATTGCAGATAAATCATGAAAAATTGATGAAAAATGAGGAACTGTTAATCTTGAGAGGTGGATATGGTGATTGCGAATTCTATTGCTCTGATTTGTTACACATGAAACAGGGTTGAAAACTAATTACTTTTTAAGCATAACCATTAAATTTTAATTTTTCTTCTCTGTATTTATATTATTAACATTTAATAACTTATAGAATTATTTGAACATGAAAATAATTAATTGGTGCTTAATGTATTTAATACTCACTCAGTTTTCTTTTTCTTGTTGCCCTGGAAACGGAAGTAAAGACTTAATTACAATTGATGTTGAGTCCAATATAAATAATTTTAAGAATGTTTTTCTTAGTCAATTTACAGACGATATTCATTATGTACTTTTAGAAAAATATGAAGATTTAGTTTTTTCCGGAATTTGGGAATGTTCTTTTTCAGATAGTTTGATATTAGCAAAGGATCTAAATAAATGCTTGTTATATGACTATAAAGGTAACCTCATTTCACAAATTGGAAGCAAGGGTCGGGGCCCCGGAGAATATAATTATGTTAACAATGCTGTTGTCAATATTGATGCAGATATTTATATACAAAGCCTTTATGACTTATTTTTATATAATATCAAGGGAGAATATTTAAGAAAACACAAGAACTTTTTTTTATTTGATGACAATTATGTTTATAGCTGGAATTTTTTTAATGACTCCCTGATTTTTGGCCATATCCCGAATTCAACAGGCAGTAAGAAATACAAAGCAGTTATTTTAAATAAAGGAGGAAATCCAATAAAACTATATGATAACTATATAATATTTAACCGGGCAAGAGAATTGGCAAGCCGTCAGGAAGGACATGCCAACATTTATTCCTTTAATGGGAGTTACTTCTACAAAGAAATTTACAATGATACATTGTTTTGTCTGACCAGAAATAACCAACTAATTCCATGTTATGTTTTTAAGTTCGGTAAACTTTCAGAACCTGTTGCTTTCAGAGGGAGTAAAACCTCAGAAAAAGATCTTGGAAGTAATAAAGAATGGTCTAGTTATATATACCTTGAAAATGTATTTCAAAGTAATAATTTTTTATTTTTGGACTGCCAGTTTAGGGGGCATTTCCCCGCTAAAAGGATAACACCAAGAATAGTATTGGGAGGTGTGAAGTCCGATTATAATACCACGAATGTTTTAGGTATTTACGATAAGATGAGCGGGGAATTGGTATTTTGTGATCCACCAAACACAGATAATTTCTTGTATTCGTCAGGTATTTGCAACGATATTGATGCCGGCCCAAAATTTTATCCTATGCAGATGGCCAATGATTCTACTCTTGTCATGTGGTTTGAAGCAAATCAGTTAAAAGAACATGTTTCTAGTGATGAATTTAAGAACATTAATCCAAAATATCCAGAAAAAAAGAAAAGGCTTGAAAAATTTGCTAATGGATTAACTGAATTTGATAATCCGGTATTAATGTTCGTAATTGTCAGGAATAAATAAAGATAGCTTAAAAGGAACATTAGGAGGTACATAGAAGGTGCCAGAGATCTGGGCTGATTATACAACGCATAGAGCGCAGGGCACATAGTGCAGTGCAAAAAGTAATAACTATAAGCACCAAGTTCCCGCTTCACATTATATAGGCACATTGCACAACAATCCTTACCTGCACAAAAGCTGAGAACATTCAAAGCTCTTTGCTCCCCTTCGTCTCGATGGGATATGCATAACCTTCAGGACTTTCTTTTTTTTCACACCCATCATGGAACCTGAAATAAGCTTAAGTGCAACCGGTGTCCGGTTCTTGCCGGTTTTATCCGATAATTCCCTGTTTTTACCTTTTATTCCCTGTTTTTTATTGCACTCTTGTCACTCTGATTGCCGAAATTTAATACCAGAAGTTTTGTTTTGCGTGGTTGATAAAAAATCAATGTAATTGACATGATATTGTTTTCGGGATCAATGGATGTATCAATTAGTAGATATATAAGAATAAGGGCAGGAGTTGTATCGCAGGGAGCAAAGAGCAAAGGGCAGGGGGCAAAATAAACTTACGGATCAGCCCCCCGCTCCCCACTCATAGCCCTTAGCCACTTCCTGCCCCGACCATTCCCTAACAGAAAGTAGGTGTACACATGCGAAGATAAAGATTTTCCGCGACTCCGGTAGCGGCCTGTGAAATGATAAATCAGGAAAATTGTGCTGGTATTTATTAACTTACAAAATTGATTATTATGAAAAAATTAAATAAATTGCAGATAAATCATGAGAAATTGATGAATAATGAGGAATTGCTAAAATTAAAAGGCGGTTATGATGGTTGTGGTTGCGTTTGCTATAATTGGAGCTATGAACTTATCGGAGCAATAGGAGGCGATGTTACTGCTGTAACATGTAATGCTGAATGTCTGTTGGAATTTGGTTCAGGTTTTGGTCATTGGGCCTGCTGATTCAATGTACCTCGGATATGTATTTGATATAACGTTAATAAACAGTCAGATCCGGGTCGCCGGATCTGACTTAAATACTTAAAATATGGGAAAACTCATATTATTTCTTACAGTGATAATTCCGACAAACATATTGGTTTTATTTTATCATCACGACAGGTACATCATCGATATTAAGAAAAATATAGATAAACTTAAAGCAATGAATGTTTCAGATATAGGGAAGGATATGTTATTCATCCCACTTGAAACAACCGGAGATGCAATGATCAGAGGGATTAAGAAAGTCTGCATTCATAATTCTTGCATATTTGTTTGTGCTGATAGCAGAATTCTGCAATTCGACAGGAGTGGCAAGTTTATCAGACAGATTGGAACAAATGGGAGAGGACCTGAGGAATATACTTTTATTTCAGATTTTTGTGTTGATGCAAACAATGATAAACTCATTATAATTGCAGCCCCAAACCGGATCATGTTGTTTGATTTTGAAGGAGTCTTTAAGAATTCATTCAATCTTGCTTTCAGGCCGGCACAAGTTCTTCCATTGAGTGGAAACAGACTGATATTTTATATTTTTAACACCCCCGGATCCGGCTTTCCAAGCTGGGCAATAACAGATAGTAAAGGCAATGTTATTAAGACTTTTAAGAACAGTATAAACCGTATAAGCAAACCTGGATTTTCAATTAGTCAATCTCCATTCTATTTAACACAGGATGCAAATAACATGATGGAGTTCGGGACAGATACTCTTTATCAGCTAAAAGATGAAGAAAAAACTCCTTATGCAATATTCTCTTTTGGTGAATATAAGATGGATACTGATCCTGTTATCAATTTGTCAATGATCAGGGAGGCACGCAAAAGTCCTTTAGGGAAAATGTGGATTCCAGAAATAGTTGAGAATAAGAATTTTCTCTTTATTTCCTTTGCCGTCGGTATAACTGATATACGCATGAATGCCATATTCAACAAGAGTACAGGAGCGCTGACATTTCTTAAGGATAATGGATTTGTTAATGATCTGACGGGAGGTACAATTTTCTGGCCTGAAGGGATAACAGTTGATGGCATGCTTATTGATTATTTGGATGCTTTTGATCTTCTTAAATCTGTTATTCCATCGGAATTAAGGAGAAAACTCAACGAAACATCCAATCCTGTCCTGTTGCTGTTGAAACCTGAATAACTTTAGACAAGGACTTCAATAGGACTAATTTTAAAAGATTATCACGAAAATTTGTTGCCTCTTTCTTCACACCCAACATGGAGCTTAAATAATCTTAAGTGCATCCGGTGTCCGGTTCTTGCCGGTTTTTTCCGATAATTCCCGGTTTTTACCTTTTTTTCCCTGTTTTTTATTGCATTCATGTCACTCTGATTGCCGAAATTTATTACCGGAAGTTTTGTTCTGAATGGTTGTTAAAAATCAATGTGATTGACCGGATGTTGTTTTCGGGATCAATGGATGTATCAATTAGTAGATATATAAGAAAAGGGCAGGAAATCTTCTCTGAGCCCTGAGCACTGCGCTCTGTGCCTTTTTCCCTGCCCGGACCTTTCCCTAACAGAAAGGAGGTGTACACATGCGAAGATAATTGTTTTCTGTGACTCCAGTCGCAGCCATGACGCTCCTTAATCGGTGAGTGTAAATTGACCTGTGAAATAATCAGAGGAAGAGCAAATTTTTACTTAAACTAAAAAATTGATAATTATGAAAAAGCTTAATAAATTAGAGATTAATCCGAAAAATTTAATAAAAAATGAGGAACTGTTAAACTTGAGAGGAGGATATGGGGGTGATGGATTTACTTGTATGATTGGGACAAAGGCTAGTTTTGGTGAGCCTGGAGCTTCTTTTCAACTTGACTGTTCTGATTGTGTATGGCGTTATATTAAAAATATTACAGGAGAAGATCACTGTTGGGGTAAACCATAAAAAGTGATTCATTTATAAAAATGGATACTTATCTTTATATTTCATTCAATCATATAAAAGAAAAGATAAGTATCCTTTAATAATGCTTAAGTATAAACGCTCAGAAATAATAATTTCAGTGAATTTTGAAAGTATCAGTATTTACACATTCGTCAGATATTAATGTAAAATTTTCAAATGAGAGTCAATTAATCATAAAAAACAAAGTTAAGATAACCAATATCAGATACAAACTAATGAAATACATAGATTTAATTATTGATAGAAGCATTTGTAATATTTTTTCAATTTATATTTTATTGATATTAGTGGTATCAGGTTGTCAAACTGAGGACTTATCAAGAGTCGATATTAAGAGTTTTCAGGATATAAAAGGGGAAAAATATTATGAACTAAATAATCTTATTTGTTGCAACGATTTAATTATTGATGAAAAGTTTTTAATAATTAACGATTGGTGTTCTGACAATGGATTTTTTCATGTATATGAATATAGTCCTATAAAGTTTATAAAGTCTTTTGGTAAAAAAGGACGAGGTCCTGGAGAATTTATTTCGCCTTTGTTTTGTAAAAATATTACTAATAGATCTAATGTTTTTTCTGTATTTGATTTGAACCTTCGATTAAAGGTCGATTATAAATTGTCAGATATTGGGTCTGAAGTACCACAAGAGGATGGAATATACATTGTCAATAAGGAGGAACTTTCAGACGATATATTTCCTTGCATAAATATTACATATATAGATAGTTGCGTTTATGGTAATGATGTTAATTTTGCAGGGGGGTTGTTCTTTATCTATGATATGAAAACAAATCAGAAAATATTGATTGATTATTTACCTGTTGAATTTTATAATAACCATCAATTTATTAAGAAACGAAGTTATATTTATGAAAATAAATTAGTTGTCAATAGAGAAGAAGGAAGAATTGCAGTTGGGATGAGTTATTTTAACCAGATCCATTTCTTTGATTTAAAAGGTAATCACCTCAAAAGTGTATCTGTTGGTGATGATACTCTTCCGATTTTGAATGAACTATATTTTGCAGGGAAAGATAGTTTTTTTTATTGCATAGATATTTATGCAACGAATGATTTTGTTTATATTTTGTGGGGAGGGCAAAAGTTACTAGACTATGAATCTAATATTGTTACTGATTCGTTTGTAATCGTTTTCAGTTGGGAGGGTTTGCATATGAAAACATATAAGATTCAGAATTCTAATACTATTGGAATAAACCCTGATAATACAAAATTATTCGCTGCTGTAAAAGACAGTGATGGTACTACTGAAATATCAGGCTATGATATTACTATTAACAAGTAATACAAAAACTTCATTAGAATTAATTGTGAACGATTATCACAAAATATGGATCATAAACCTGACTATGTATTTTTAATTTGCTTGAAAAATTCACAAACAGTCTGAGTTAATTTGATAACCTGATTTTAAATTAAGTGAACTTGCATTTCGTCAGAGAGCTAAGTTGCATCTAAAGCAAGTTAACCTTCAGGACTTTCTTTCTTCTTCACACCCAACATGGAGTATGAAATAAGCTTAAGTGCAAGCGGTGTCCGGTTCTTGCCGGTTTTTTCCGATAATTCCCGGTTTTTACCTTTTTTTCCCTGTTTTTTATTGCATTCATGTCACTCTGATTGCCGAAATTTATTACCGGAAGTTTTGTTCTGAATGGTTGTTAAAAATCAATGTGATTGACCGGATGTTGTTTTCGGGATCAATGGATGTATCAATTTAGTAGATATAAAAGAAAAAGGCAGGAGTTTTATGGCAGGGAGCTGGGAGCAAGGGGCAGGGGGCTGAACAGCGCACAGAGCACAGAGCGCAGGGCACAGGGCAAAATAATTTTACGGATCAGCCCCCCGCTCCCCGCTCCCCGCTCATAGCCCTTAGCTACTCCCTGCCCGGACCTTTCCCTCACAGAAAGGAGGTGTACACATGCGAAGATAATCTTTTTC
>CAZWUB010000187.1:4876-6871 GCA_964637415.1 uncultured Rikenellaceae bacterium | reverse complement strand
CCTTGATAAACGATTTGACCATTTATATTTAGTATCTCGACTATTGGACACATTCCATTACTTTCAATTACCAGGTTGTCTGAAAAGGGATTGGGATAAATCTTATAAATATCATCCGGCTTTATAATTTCCTCTCCTGTACTTATGGGATTTATCACAAAGCTCTGAACAGGTGCAAATTCCCCACCGGCATAACTGTTATCGATGGCCTGTATGCTCCAATAATATGTACCGGGCTCCAGGTTCAGGAGTTTCCACGAAGTATTTTGATTTACATTACCCATCTCAGAAATTCTTCTGAATCCGGTTTTAATATCCGACATTGGAGAAACAATATCAAAGGTATCCGGTTGACTTCCAACAAACAAGTTATATGTTAGTCCATCAGAAGGAGTTTCATTATCAGATCCTCTGTCCCATTTAAGAATTATACCTCCTGTCATACTTTCCGATCTGAGATTCCCCGGTACTCCCGGACTGGTATTACTCAACCCGCTATCATTTCTGTAAATGGATGTAACATACGAACCTTGTTGAGCCCATCCCCCGACGAGCAGATCCAGATCATTATCTTTGTCATAATCAGAAACATCAACTGCACCTGATGCGTGGTCCGGAATAAGTGCGTAAGTTCTTGTAAAATGGTTTGTTCCGGTATTGTTAAATATATCTGTAAATAACATATCTTCTGTTGTATAGCCACTCATATATATATCCAGATCTCCATCATTATCATAATCAAGAAGTTTCATTGAAGTACTATAGTAATAAAATGATGGGAACTGGTTACTTGTTAAGATATAATTGTTACTGCTATTTTCGAAAATGACAGAATTCGTTCCGATTGTTATGATATCCAAATCACCATCAGAGTCAGTATCAGCCCAAGAACAAGTGCTGACATTCGCCAAATCAATCGCATATTCAAAAACCTTATCAAAAATATTATTGCCATTATTCTTATAAACATAAATCTTCTCAAATGAGGCAAGTAATAAATCCAGGTCCATGTCTTTGTCAAAATCGCCCCACTGCGCCCCAGTAATGTTGGCCGGGAATTTCTGGGAGGACTCAGAAAATGAAGATTCACCGTTTATAAACAACTTCGCGATGCTTCTGAAAGGCTGGTCAGGCTGAATGTACTCTTCTCCGGAGATAAAAATATCAGGATCGCCGTCATTGTCTGAATCACCCCATATTATATTCCCATTATAGGCTTTAGGAAAAGGGTTTATCATCTTTTCAAACAGATTATTCCCTTTGTTTTTATAAAGTCTGATTACTTTTTCAGAATTAGTCACCATCGTTGAATCTCCCGAATATGCAAGGTCAATCAGTCCATCACCATTGAAATCTCCAAATGCACTGTTACATTGCCTTACACCAGTCCATACCTGTTTCATTTCAGAGAATGTATTATTGTTATTCTCATATGTATAAGCCACATTATCGAAACAAGCCCGGTGACCAATTAAACTTATATCCATATCATTATCCTGATCCAGGTCAACCCAGCGGAGAGACGGGTTTATTACTTCCTGAAGAATAACATTTTGTTTTACAAAATCATGTTCTGCTACTTTTATATAATCTTCTTTTAATATTGTTGCTGTACCAAAGTCATTTGTAACTGTCAGTTCCACATCATAAGGTCCTGAATTGTTATATACAATATTTTCAGGATTCTCTGACAATGATTGTGCAGTTTCTGATCCTGGGAAACTCCACTTCCATGTAACTGCATGCCCGGGTGTAAGGTCAACAAAACTAACGCTTTCTCCCTTTGACAATTTAGTTCTGTCAGAGCAAAAATCAGGAGCAAACTCTTCCGTCCCTGGCTTAATCCCGGTCAGCATGGAATTGTTATACAAAAACATCATAGTAATGCCTTCCGTAAGTTCCCCCATATAATAATAGCCGTCAGACAGCCCACCCCACCCAAAATTGAAATGGAAATAATTATTATCCTGGTATCCATCACAAACCAATGCATGG
>CAZWUB010000187.1:0-4776 GCA_964637415.1 uncultured Rikenellaceae bacterium | reverse complement strand
GGAGGTGCTGGCATTATAGGTCTTTTTAACAGGTATTAAAGCGCTTTTATCAGGACTACTATTTATTATTTTGCTACCCGTTAAAAGAAAAATATCGGTTAAATCATTTAACCACTCTTTAACCGATGGTGAAACATCTGATGGATTAAAGCTACCTTCAAAAGAATATGCAACCACATTCACAGAATTCTTTATTGCTGATACAATTGCATAACCAAGATTATTTTTAAAATTAACTATATAATACAGTGGAAATGATTCCTTTGTTTTGACGTCTGTAAAATTTACCGGATTTATTACTTTTATTTCCCTGTTTTGAAATATGCCACTACCTTTTGTCGCTTTATCCCACTTTACCACTTTTTCATTAACAAATTCTGTTGCAATTTTTCTGGCCAGGATAGAATCAACAAACATTTCCTTTCTGAGATCATTTATTTTAAGGAGTTCATCCTCTTGCCGGATCTCCTGACCATAGCCGGAACAACTGAAAATGGCTAAAACAAGAATTAATACGGTTCTCATTATTAGTTGGTATTTGGTATTACAAATATAAAGGCGACCTATGAAATAATCCACACTATGTTTGTATTCAATCTCCCTCGTTTCTTTCCTGGTAAAAACAATTAATTCAGGAGTTGTATTTATAAGTTATGGCTTTTCAATACATTACAAAAGTAAAAAATCCAGAGTTAAAAGATTCCTGTTTCATCAATCTAATCGACTATTTCATCAAAATATTTTAAAGTTCCCCAAAATCCTTTTATTATATGGGTTGTCATCAGTGTAATTGTGTACCACTGCCAGCTTTGACCTCCATAGCTTTCTTTGACCTCCGTAGCTTTAGCGGAGGAGGTAGCGGAGGAGGTAGCGCAGGAGGACTGCCAACTTCTATATAAGCGGTGAGCGAATAAGTGTGAGAGTTGACCAAAATGAAAATCAGAATTAAAATCTACGTATTAAAATACGTTTTTTAAGACATATTATAATACGTAGTAGATTTATTTTCACATGCTATTAATCAGATCATAAGAAAAACGAAAAGAGGCTGCCCAATACCAGGCAGCCTCTTTAATTTCAGATCAGCTAATTATCTGATTATTCATCAATTTCACTTAAGGGTATCTTAAATGTACGCACCGATGAAACTTCATCCTCGAAGAATGGGAAAGATCCATACTGAGTATACATTATTCCACCTATATTTACAAGATAATTCTCATAACCTTCTTCAGTTCCAACATAAAGATGAGAGTTTTTAAACAGATAATCTTTATTATCAAAAGTAACTACTATCTCCAGATAGTGAATATCATTTTCGATATAATCTGTTGCAACCAGCGATCCAATAGGCAAAGTTAAACTTGCATTACCGTATAAAGTAGAACTAATTCCACCATCAAAATCATAGGTCAGATATCCGAGGCGTAAGCTATTAATATCTGATCCTACACCATTGGTACCTGCCCATTTAGCAACCGGAGCATCAATATATGTTTTTAATACAATTACCAATTCCGGTAATTCTTCCTTACATTCAATAAAACAGAAAGTAAGATTGCTGAGTCCAGCAGGTGCACCACTTGCATTAACCGGTGATGACAGTCCGCTGTCAGAAAATATTCCTTCAGGATAATAATACACATTAGCATCTGAGGATCCTTTGACAATCACAGCGCCTACCCTGTAATACTTGCCGTCGATCATTGCGCATTCGTCCATACTGAATGACACGAATGTTCCATCGGTAACAGTTACATGCAACCATGACGGGAACTTGCTGGCGAAATCATCGCCGGAATAATCAACCTTATCACCACATAAAAATGGATTGGGACTAAGTTCCCATGCGGCAGCTACGTCAGCACAGGTTCTGTTTCCACCATTATTTGCACCAGGGATGATAAAAGGTATTGTTCCATCCTGGGGATTACTCAGATCGCCATCCGACATTGGCATACTGGGCATTTTTACCAATACAGGAACTTCTTTGGATTTCTTAACCAGATCCATCCCGTTGTCATTTCTGTTATCCTTACTACAGGAAATCACAGCTGCTGCAACGAAAATAAAAACAAAAAACATTTTTGATTTTTTCATAATACTTGCTTTTAATTAGACATTAACTTAATTTATTCCGATGTAAAGATAATGCCAGATTACCGGATATGTATCTGATTATGTGCTGTTTTTGACAAACAGTTCCAAACAGCTGATGAAAATATGCCCTGACTTGCTGAATGGCGAAGAGCGGAGGGCAGAGAGCGGAGGGCAAGAAGAAAGAGGCGCAGAGCAGAGAGCGGATAGCGGAGGGCAAGAAGAAGAAGGCGGAGAGCAGGGAGCGGAGGGCAGGTTGAGGTTAAGGTTAAGGTTAAGGTGAGTGATGAGCGTTTCTGCAGGTTGTAGCTTTCTTTGATCTTTCAGTCTTGAACGAAGAAGTTAGCGAAGGCTGGATTTCAGAGTTTCAGCAGTGTATTTACCTCATTCTTTAGTTTTGGCAGATGTTTTATAATTGTTCCCCAAACGATCTCATCATCAATTTTATCATAACCATGTATAACCCGATTCCTCATATTAATAATCTGTTTTTTACTTGATATTTGAATCTTCGGATCGATCTTTTCAATCTTGTTCATAGCTTCACCAATGATCTCAAACTCTCTCTCTACCGCCCTTCGCAACATCTTATTTGATAAATAGATTTGAAAATTACGTTTCCCACCCAAATATTTCTCAATGGAATCTATTGATTCATTAATATCAAACAGGAACTTTTTTATCTCAAGATTCATACAATAGTGTCTTTGTCTTATTGACCGATTCAATGAAATATGGATTTTTCAAAGATTTCTCGGTAACCAGATCAACCTGACGTTCAAATAATTTTTCAAATTTTTCAGCAAGTTCAAAATAAGAATCAGCATATTCAACATGATCCATCGGATTAAAAGCAACGAGCAGATCAACATCACTTTTATCATCAAACTTATCAGTACATACCGAACCGAATGCAAACAAACTTCTAACATTATGCATGATACATAATGCTTTGATCCTCTCCAGATTATTTGTCACAAGACTATGCATAAATCATTGTTCTGTATTTTTACAAATATAGTGTTTTTTGACAGTTTATTCGTCAGCAAATATCTGATAGCTAGGATACGAACTCCCAGTGAAAAATTTTCAGCAAACCTTTTAATATCTTGCCAAATGTCCTTTGCCAACTTCGTCCTCCGTAGCTTACTTTGTCCTCCGCAGCTTTCTTTGTCCTCCGCAGCTCTCTTTGTCACTCCGAAATGGAATGAAGGAGTAAGCGGAGTAAGTAGCGAAGGAGGAGAGCAGATGGCGGAGAGCAGGAACAAATAGGCATTGACTCACCGCTCACCGCTCACCTCTCTCCTCTCAACTCTTTAGTCCCGCTTTATCTCTCAAATTATTTCTTTTAGTATATTTGTAAATCAAAAATTAAGAAATGGTTACAACGATAAAAAGAGGGACATCACGCGAAAAAATCCGGATAGCCTTAAAAAAACGACAAGTGAAAATCAAAAGTCCTGATTTGAAAAAATATTGCGGATCCATATCTCTGATCGAAGATCCGATGGTAATGCAAAAAAAAATGCGCAATGAATGGGACTAATATACTTCTTGATACCAATATTGTGCTTTATCTTCTAAATGGGGAAGAAACCCTGATTCCCCTACTTGAGGAAAAAAATCTTTATCTATCATTTATAACTCAGCTGGAGCTATTGGGATCCAGATATATAAAACCTAACGACATCCTTAAAATCAAACAGTTTATTTCTGAATGCACAGTAATTGACATTACATCTGGAATAAAGGAATTAGTTATTGATATACGGCAAAAGTATACACTTAAGCTTCCCGACTCTATAATCATGGCTACTTCGCTTTGGCTCAATATGCCATTAATTACAGCAGATCAAGACTTTACGAAGATTGACATAGCTGACCTAATATACTTTAAAAGATAACCGCATTGACATACTGAATACCGAATACCGATTACCGATTACCTTCTGTTCCAATTACCAACTATTCTAAATATCACTTCTGGAGATACTGCTCAACCAGTCCAACAATATTATTCACACTGTCAAACGCTTCCGGTGTTGCTTTCGATGGCGGAATTTTAATCTTGAATTTATGCTCCAGAAATACAAGTAGCGAGACCATTGAAAATGAATCAACATAGCCACTCGATATTAAAGGTGTATCATAAGCTATTTCAACATCATCATCATCAATGTATTCTTTCTTAACATAATTAAGGATAAGATCCTTCATCTCTTCGATAGTCATATTTTCCATATTACCGATTATTAAACTGCTAATATAATGTTTGATATTTCAGGTTCCAAGCTTTGCCAGCCGAAGCTTTCCGTGACCTCCGTAGCTTTAGCGCAGGAGGTAGCGAAGGCTGGTTCCAGGTTTCAGGTTTCAGGTTGTCAAATGGTATTCAGTAATCGGTAATCAGTAATCGGTAAGGTGTTGACACCGAATACCGAATACCGAATACTGAATACCGAATACTTTAAACCTGGAATTTTGAATTTTGAATCTGATCTAATCATTCTCCAAAGTAGAAACGTCCCCAATCTCCTCCCCCCACTCTTTCGCATGCAAAAGCCTGCGCATAATTTTACCGCTCCTCGTTTTGGGCAATAAATCCATATATTCAATCTCCTGCGGCATTGCAATCGATGATAATTTCTTCCTGATAAAATTCATTATTTCAAGCTCGAGGTC
>CAZWUB010000186.1:0-7012 GCA_964637415.1 uncultured Rikenellaceae bacterium | reverse complement strand
ATCTCTGTGGATCTCAGTGGATCTCTGTGTAAGTTTTTAAATTAGTTATATAGTAGTCACTAAGGCACTAAGTTTCACTAAGCCAATATAATTTGTTTCAACCGATCATCCCTTTGAATTTATAATCAGAAAATTATATGAAGAAGATTATGTTCCTGTTGGCAATTACTTTAATCTCAGCCTGCTCTCAATCTGAAAACAGCAAAAAAGATTCACAATCTGCAGCATTCATAAGTGAAGAAACTTTAAAAGCCGCAATTGAGGCAGTTAAAACAGTTGAAAGCGGATCAGACATGGCTCTTGCCGGAAGAGGGATTAAACATGCTGCCTCACTGTGGAGGGCAGAAGATGGGACTGCTGATGATTTTGTTCAGTTTGTCAGGGATAATTATATCAGCGATCCGGCAAAGCGGAAAACAGTATTTAAAAAGATAAGTGATTATTTCGAATCGATCTACGGATTCAACAATGAAATAACCCTCAGCCTGAAAAAGAATCTTGATGAAGCCAGAGGGGAGATTGATGAAATTGATAAGATGTTCGGTAATTATTCTGCAGGCGCCCATCTGCAGGATGATCTTTATTCCAGTAAGATCGCTTTTAACATCGCTCTCAACTTCCCGTATTTCACTCTTGCCGAAAAAGAATCACTCGGTCCGTCATGGAGCCGCGATGAATGGGCAATGGCACGGCTTGGAGACCTTTTCGTTTCACGAGTACCGGCTGAGCTTAACCAGGCCCTCGCCGTGGCAACCGGAAATTCCGATATGTATATCGCCGACTATAATATACATATGGGACATCTGCTTACCGATGACGGAAGAAAAATATTTCCCGGAGACATGGTACTTTTGTCTCACTGGAACCTGCGTGATGAGCTGAAGGCGGATTATGCGGACAAGCTGAACGGAAAGGAAAAGCAGGAGATGATCTACAGGGTCATGGAGCGTATCATCCGCCAGGAAATACCCTTAGAAGTTATAAATAATCCTGATTATGACTGGGCCCCGTTTTCGAACAAGGTAACAGGTAAAACCGGCATGCCCGGTGTTTCTGTTTCACCCGAACCTGATACCCGTTACGACCATATTCTGAAAACCTTCAGGGCAATGAAGGATATCGATCCCTATAACCCGGAAATGAATACAGCCATTCTCCGGAAATTTTCATGGGAAATGGAGATCTCGCAGGAAGAGGTGGAAGCACTGTTCGATAGTTACCTTCGTTCACCCCAGCTTATAAAGGTTGCAAACCTGATTAAAGAAAAACTTGGTCGCGACCTGAGACCTTATGATATATGGTACGACGGGTTTAAGACACGAAGCAGCATACCTGAAGATCTTCTTACTTCAAAAACCTCAAAACTGTATCCCACTCCCGATGATTTCAGGAAAGGGATGCCTGAAATACTCAGGAAACTGGGATGGAGCCCTGAAAGAGCAGAATACCTGGCGTCCAAGATTGTTGTCGATCCGGCCCGCGGATCAGGCCATGCATGGGGAGCAGCCCGTAAAGGATCAGTGTCCCACCTTCGTACCCGCATTTCCGGGAACGGAATGGATTATAAAGGTTATAATATTGCCGTCCATGAATTCGGACATAATGTTGAACAGACTATTACACTTTATGATGTCGATAACTATATGATGTCGGGAGTTCCAAACACGGCCTTCACGGAAGCGACAGCATTTGTTTTCCAGCAGAGGGACCTGATGCTGCTCGGGATGAAAGATGAAAATCCTGAAAAAGAAAGATCAGAGATCCTCGATGGCGCCTGGTCCCTTATGGAAATAATGGGTGTCGGAATGGTCGATATGAAAATGTGGAAATGGCTGTATGAGAATCCTGATGCAACTCCGGCCCAATTGAAAGAAAGTGTTATAAATATTGCAACCGATACCTGGAACACATACTTCGCTCCTGTATTTGGTGTGAAGGACTCACCCATCCTGGCCATCTATTCACATATGGTCAATTCCCCGCTTTATCTCGCGAATTATTCATACGGTCACGTGATCCAGTTCCAGCTCGAAGAATATCTAAAGGGTAAAAAACTTGCAACTGAGATCGACAGAATGTATAAACAAGGCCGTCTTACTCCCCAGCAATGGATGATGGGAGCTGTCGGATCAAAGATCTCAACAGAACCACTTATCAACGCACTCGATAAAGTCCTGGCACATTAGTAAACCTTAACCTCTCTGCAGTTGCCCGCTCTGAAACCCTGAAACCCTGAAACTCTGAAACCCTGAAACTCTGAAACCCTTAAACTCTGAAACCCTGAAACCCTGAAACACTGAAACACTGAAACTAATACTATCTCGATCATGAAAATAAAAATCGCTGATTATCCCACCTTCAACAAAGAATGGGATAAAGAAAAAACAGAAGAAAAAACGAAGAAGATGCTGAAGAAGATCGGTAAGCTTCAGTATAAAATGTATGCCCAGAATAAATACAGCCTTCTCATAATTTTCCAGGGGACAGATGCCTCAGGAAAAGACGGCGTAACAAAGGGACTCTTAAAATACTGCAACCCGATCGGATTTGAGGTTGACAGTTTTAAAAAACCTTCGGAGGAGGAATATGCTCACGATTTCCTGTGGAGAATACACAAAATATCTCCGCGGAAAGGTACTACCCATGTTTTTATCCGGTCTCATTATGAGGACATACTTGTTCCGTCGGTAGAAAAATATATTCCCGGCGATGTTATCGAAAAGCGTTATCAGCTGATCAATGATTTTGAAAAGTTGCTTGAACATAATGATACCAGGGTCATAAAATTTTTCATGAATGTATCCAAAGAGGCTCAGAAAGAAAGGCTTCTTGAACGCATCGAACTAAAGGAAAAACACTGGAAGCATAAGGACGGAGACTGGGATACCCGTGAGAAATATGATGATTACCTGACAGTCTATGAGAAGATTATCAACACATGTAACGATGTCCCCTGGCATATAATCCCTGCCGACAAAAACTGGCAGAAGCTTTATGCTGCTGCAGAGGTTGTCCTGAAAACCCTTGAGGAGCTCGATCTGAAATGGCCGGATCTGGTTACGGAAAAATTCGCTAACGGGAAACAATAGTTGCCGGATTTTACCGGTTAGCTACAACCGAATCCCTTATAAAGGAGGCTCAGGTCGCAGGATTGTGCCTGAGGAATTTGTATACTGTGACAACGGTCACAATTATTATGGCAACTGCTGCTGTGATGACTATTGACCTGTAATCTTCATGTCTTTTCAGTATTATCCCGGTAAATGCCCATATGACCGCTAATCCTGCAAATGGATTAATCAGACGGTAGATTGCAAGCGCTGCAATAACGGTTCCTGCCGAGATCATAATAATTGTCCATGCCTCTTCTGAAATGCCAAATCCGTTCCAGCTATAATTGACCAGCAAAGCCGTCACATTAGCGATGGTGGCGATACATATCCAGCCGAGATAGATACCAAATGATGCTTTTATGATCCCCAGAGGTAAATTCTGTATCTTCAGATTGATGAGGATCAATGTTACCAGTAATCCGGCCATAACCACCAGTGAAAGAGAAAGCTTCCCATAATGCCAGAAGACTATCCATGATGCATTTAACACGCAGGTTACACCAAAAAGCCATCCGATGTCTTTTATAACAACCTGGTCCGATCCTGTAAACTGAACGATACAATATACTACCAGAAGAAGATAAATAATTCCCCATATTGAGAATGTCAAACCTGCAGGGACAAACAGGTTAGGAAATGATCCGGAAAGTTCTCCGGTTGTCTTATTATTAAGGGGCAGAGCATTGGCGAGATAGTTCATCACTATCATTCCAGCGAATAAGACAATATTCAGATACTTTATCATTACATAATATTTATAAAATATTTCTACAAAACTACATTTTTTTTACTGATACGACGCCTCCAGAGGAATAACCCAATTTTCGCATTTCACTACATCCCGGAAAAGGTCTCATCAGCTGAAAAAATTATCTTTTTTCCAATTTTCAGGATTATTGATTATATATTCCGCAATCCGGTGATATGATTTTTCATCACGGATAACATGTTCATAATAATTACGTTGCCATATTGGTTGGGGTTCAAAATTTTGAACCCCGACATTATTATTCCGAAACCATTTTGTAACCCCGATTTTAAATCCCCGGACAATTGATCCGATGGAATGCGGGATGATTTTTTGATATTCATTTTTGCCGGATTGATTTCGTCGTAGGGGTTCAAAATTTTGAACCCCTACATCAATATTTTGAACCCCTACGTTAATAACCGATTCACATTGTAAACCGGGTTTAATCAATTCAATAATACCATGTACATGATTTGGCATTATAATATATTCATGCAAAACCGCGGCCGGAAAATGTTTTGGAATTTCCAACCAACAATTATCGGCGATTTTTCCGGCATCATTCAATACCATTTTACGTCGTTGGGGTTCAAAATTTTGAACCCCGACGACGATTTCCCCGAATAAACATTTTCGATCCTGAACACAAATTGTGATATAATATAACCCTGATTGTGAATAATCATACCCTTTCAGACGGATACTGTGGCGGTGGTGGATATGAGGATTATAATTATTCATCCATTATCCTGGTTACTAATTCTATTAAATAATTAGTTGATGTGGCACTTCAGGATCTTTTCCGGGTTGTGCGATCCTTCGGCTGCAGCTTTACAAATTTAAGCTTTTTCGTATTAATGACCAGAATTTAAAGAACGCAAATTACGTTCTTCAGACATTGATTAAATTTATCCTACAATAATATTTCTATAAAATATCGATCATTTTACATATTTTTGAATCTGACTAAAAATTATCATTATGAAGAAAGCACTGGTTTTTATTTCCCTTATGGTTTTAACAATCATTTTTTCAATATCAGCTAACGCCCAGAAATCAAGCCTCTCAGGCACCTGGAAGCTCGACAGGTCAAAATCCGTTTTACCGGAATATACACCAATACTGACCCGCATCAATGTTACTATGAAAACCGATAGCATTCTGACAGTACGTTTTTACGATATCGGTGACGGTCAGGAATATCCTTTCGATGAAAATCTTCCACTCAACGGTTCCAATGTCAGTATTACGATCTATGACATGCCCAGAAAAGCAAATGCTACCTGGTCCGACACCGATAAGACAGTAAATCTGACTTCAACAATTACCTTTTCCGATTCCGGAACTCCCGTGGACTTTAATTCAAAGGAGACGTGGAAAGTTGATCAGACTAATACAATGACAATAAGCTTTGTCAATAAAAGCAGTCAGGGGGAAGCTACCGGAAAATTTGTTTTCACCAAAGCTAACCAGTAATTGGCGCAGAGCTCAGGGCGTAGAGCTCAGGGCAGGAAGGAGCGTCACCGGAATCCCCTCTTGGGAGGGGTAGGGGTGGGTAAATGGCTCAGAGCGCAGATTGAGGAGCGAAGCGGCGAAATCCACCGCAGCGGGAGCGCAGGGTGGGGTGATCGGTGATCGGTGATCGGTGATCGGTGAGTCGGAAATCGGTAAGCGGTGATCGGTAAGCGGTCAGCGGTAATCAGTAATCGATTAGTAATCACCGAATACTGAATACCGAATACCGATTACTGCCAACTCAAAGATAAGTAGTAAGCTCAACTAATCTTACAAAGGTATTTATCAGTCCTCAGTAAAATCGAGTTCCGGAGGAAGGCTGGCGTAGCCCAGACCGGATTACCGATCTGGAATTGATTTACGATCTCCAGTTTACGACCGGGCTTAATGACCACAACATCTCCACGCACCGAAAAGAACCAGATATTTCCTGCAGCAATAACAGGAGATGCATTGAAATTTGATTTCATACGGGTAGTCCAGACTTCTTTACCTGTTGACGCTTCGATACACATCATATTATTGTTTGAATCGACAGTATAAATGAGTCCGTCCCTTATCACGGGTGTCATGAGCTGAAGCCTCCCGCTTCTTTTCTTCCACAACACATTGGTTGCAGTAATATCATCTTTCCCGTCCGGATTGACAGCCATAAGATCCGAATAATCAGTGTCTGCCGGATCGACCATATATCCGGTATAATAATAGACTATCCCTTTTTCGGTAAAAGGCATTGCAATAGTCGATTCAGCACCTCCTGTAACATTCCATATCTCCGCCCCTGTTAACGGGTCATAAGCATTGCATACAGCCGATCCGTTGGATATCAACAAATCACGTCCCCTGACATTCATTATGAGTGGTGTAACATATGCTTTCCTTCCTATAACAGTTAAGGGTTCATATGGTTTCTCAGGACGATCGGTCCTCCAAACGGTTTTGCCGGTTGTTTTATTCAGGGCTGTAATAAACCTGACATCTGTCCCTTCGTAATGAAGTATCAGGAGATTCTTATATAACACCGGAGATGAGCCCGGCCCCTGAACATGTTTGCATTTAAGATCAGTCCTTGTCCAGACGATTGAACCATTTGATGTGTTGATACAGGCAGTTCCTGAACTCCCATAATGCACATATACAAATCCCTTCTCAATACAGGGCGTGGGTGTCGCATAGGAATTTAATGAATGCTTTCCCGGAACATCGGAAGGAGAAAAAACCTTTATATCATATATAACCTTACCACTCTGAAAATCAACACATACAGCATAAAGCTCCTTCCCGTCTTCGGTGGCAGTCGTTATCCATATCTGATCCCCGTAAATAACGGGTGACGACCATCCCCTTCCATGTATTTCGGTCTTCCAGGATATTCCTGAATCGTCACTCCATTTTAGAGGAACACTACTGACATTTGAAATCCCGTCAAGTCGGTTTCCCCTGAAATGAGTCCAGTTATTATCCTGTGCCTGGCTCAAGGCTGACAAACTCATGATCATAATAAAAATCCCTGCTCTAATCACCATATTAATCATTTTTTATAATTCGCTACTATTGTCGTGCTTTGCCAGCCGAAGCCTTGGCGAAGGCTGGCGGTCGTGCGGTCGTGCGGTCGTGCGGTCGTGCGGTCGTG
>CAZWUB010000185.1:0-7030 GCA_964637415.1 uncultured Rikenellaceae bacterium | reverse complement strand
GCTACTTTTGCAATCAGTTTAATATTACGGATCATGATATTGTTAGCTGACAGCGGATCAACAAAAACAGAATGGAAGGTCATCAGGGATAATCTTCCTATGGAATCTATTTACACCGGAGGTATTAATCCATATTTTCTCTCTGAAAACGGTATTTTTCAGTTGCTCGAGAATGAGCTTGCCCAACATTACAGGAAAGCATTCAGTAAAGTATATTTCTACGGGACCGGGTGTAATACTGAATCAAAGAATGATGTTGTCAGAAGTGCACTTTCAAGGTTTGTTGCAGCCGATGAGATATTTATAGGAAGCGATCTGCTTGCTGCTGCAAGATCTCTTTGCCAGGGCGATCCGGGAATAGCCTGTATAATGGGCACAGGCTCAAACTCATGTTATTATGACGGCAAAACAATAATATCGAATGTTTCGCCACTTGGCTATATCCTTGGAGATGAGGGCGGAGGTGCTGTAATTGGGAGAAAACTACTGTCGGCAGTCCTCAAAAAGCAGATCCCACAGTCAGTTATTGACATATTTTTCAGCACATATAAGATCACTCCTTCCGAGATTCTTGAAAGAGTATATATGAAACCGTTTCCAAACAGGTTCCTTGGTCAGTTTGCCAGGTTTATTGCAGAAAACATTCAAATACCCGAACTCAGGGAAATAATAAGTACCAGCTTCAATGAGTTCATTGTGAGAAACATCCTTCAATATCCGGAATCAAAAACCTTGCCTGTACATTTTACCGGCAGCATTGCATATCATTTCAGACCCTTTCTTGAAGAACAGCTTCTGTTTAACAACCTGAGCCCGGGAATGATCACCCTGTCTCCAATGAGTGATCTGATTAAATTCCACATTAAAAATTTAAATTTTTCAAAATAATGTCTGACAATGATAAGTTACCTTCAGGATTAAGTATAACCGAACATCCTTCACATTTTGATAACCTTGACTTAATGAGCATCAGGGAATTGCTTGTCAATATAAACAGGGAAGATTCAAAAGTACATCTTGCTGTGAAGAAAGCAATACCACAGATCGGGAAGCTTGTAGACGGGATCGTTGAAAGGATGAAGAGAGGCGGCCGTATTTTTTATCTTGGTGCAGGTACAAGCGGCCGGCTGGGAGTTGTTGATGCTTCAGAGATCCCTCCTACCTTCGGTGTTCCCGGGAATATGGTTATCGGACTGATAGCCGGAGGTGATACCGCAATCCGCACAGCAGTGGAATCTGCGGAGGATGATCCCGAAAAGGCCTGGAAAGAACTTGAATCCCTTAATATTAGTAAAGATGACACGGTTATTGGCATTGCAGCCTCAGGATCAACACCTTACGTGGTGGGTGGTGTAAGAAAAGCAAGGGAAAACGGATTGCTTACCGGCTGCGTCACCTGTAATCCTGACGGCAAACTTGTCGAAGCCGCAGAGATACCGGTAGTTGCTGTTGTCGGTCCGGAATTCGTGACCGGTAGCACACGTATGAAGGCAGGTACAGCACAAAAGATGATCCTGAATATGATCACAACAACAGTTATGATCAAACTGGGCAGGGTAAAAGGGAATAAAATGGTAAACATGCAGCTCACCAACAAGAAACTGATAGAAAGAGGTACCCGAATGATCGTCGAGGAGCTGGGCATTGAGAGAGATGCTGCAAGGGCTCTCCTCCTGGAAAATGGTTCGGTGAGAAAAGCGATCGAGTTTTACCGGCGGAGATAGGGATGAGGAGTTTGGAGTTTGGAGTTTGGAGTTTGGAGTTTGGAGTTTGGAGTTTGGAGTTTGGAGTGTGGAGTGTGGAGTGTGGAGTGTGGAGTTAGCGATGAGGGGTAGCGAATCAGGACTCCCCTCTTGGGAGGGGTGGGGGTGGGTTTTAGAAGCACAGAGCTCAGAGCACAGGGCACAGGGCTCAGGGCTCAGAGCACTGGGACAAAGTCGCGAAATCCCCTCCTTAAGTTAAACGCACAGAATATATAACCAATAATAATTATAATTTCGTAAAACAATGCATTATCTCCGATTCAAATTCCTGATTATTATAATTTTAACTGCATCATTTCTTGAGATTAGCGCACAAAGGTCAGATCCTCCTTTCCTAAAATATCTTAACCATCCATGGGTGGACTCAGTTTTTCAATCGCTTTCAATGGAAGAAAGGATCGGTCAGCTTATCTGGGTAGCAGGATTTTCAAAGGGTGACCTTGATCATGAGGTTTGGCTGGCAGACATGTTAAGGAAACATGGTATCGGTGGAGTAATTTTCTTCCAGGGTGAACCGGAAAGACAGGCTGAAATGATAAATTATTTCCGGACAATCGCGAAAGTTCCACCGGTTGTTGTGACTGATGGTGAATGGGGACTTGGCATGAGGCTTTCGGGGATAGAGAAATTCCCCTGGCAGCTTACACTGGGCGCCGTGCAGGATGATTCGCTCATATATAAAATGGGAGCCTCGGTTGCCGGACAATTCAGAAGAGCCGGAGTGAACATAAATCTGGCTCCGGTGGCGGACCTGAACAATAATCCGGCAAACCCGGTAATCAACTTCAGATCTTTCGGCGAAGATCCTGAAAAATCAGCACACAAAGCGCTGATGTACATGAAAAGCTTGCAGGATAATGGAATTATTTCTGTTGCCAAGCATTTTCCGGGTCACGGAGATACTGAAATTGATTCTCACCTTGATCTTCCGGTAATAAGAAAGTCAAAAGAAGAGCTTGATGCTGTTGAACTGCTACCTTTCAAGTACCTTATAGATGGTGGTGTTAGCGGTATAATGCCGGGCCATCTGAGCCTTCCCCTTATTGATTCTGCTGAAAACCTGCCGGCAACAGTATCGCACAGGATCCTGACACAAATCCTGAAGGATGAATTATCATTCAAAGGTCTTGTGCTCTCCGATGCAATGAATATGAAAGGGATCACTGAATACACAACCCCGGGTGAAGCTGAAGTGTCTGCACTAAAGGCAGGCATGGATGTTCTTGAATATGTGAACGATCCCGCGCTGACAATAAGAACAATAATTGAAAAGATCAGGATGAAGGAGATATCCCCCGACCTCATCAATGAAAAATGCCGGAAAGTGATTGCGGCAAAATACTGGGCAGGATTAAATCATCCTGATCCGGTCGTCGCAGATAATATCAGTCCGGAGCTGACACCTGTCACAACAAAAGCACTTATAAGGGATTTGTATGCAAATTCCCTGACACTTCTGAATAATGACGGCAACATACTACCGGTTAAGGGCCTTGATACGATAAAAATAGCAACCCTTTCAATAAATAAAAAAGAACAGACTGACTTCCAGAAAAGAATAAACAATTATTTTCCTGCGGACAATTTCCAGATCGATCCTGCAGACCTGCAACTCACTGATAAATTGTTGGATACATTATGCAATTATGATATTGTTCTGGCAGGGATCTATAATACCGACCAGCATCAGCAGACAAATTTCGGTATAGGATCTGATCTCCCCGCTTTCCTCGAAAAACTTGTTGGTTCACATAAAACAATAGTAACATATTTTGGTAATCCTTATGCATTACAGCATCTTGAGGCGCTTCAAAATGCAGCCGCACTTATTCTTGCCTACGAAGAGAATTATTATACTGAAGATCTTGCAGCTCAGCTGATCTTCGGGGGCATCGAAGCGAAAGGATCACTTCCTGTAACAATAAATGACAAATGGCCTGCAGGTTATGGACTTACAACAAAGGGAAACATAAGGCTGCAATACGGATTCCCTGAAAACGCAGGTGTGTCATCAGAGATCCTGAATAAAGGAATTGATTCAATAGCAAAAGCGGGACTCGATGCCATGGCATATCCGGGATGCGAAGTCATAGTGGCACGGAAGGGAATAGTGATCTTTCACAAGACGTACGGTTATCACACATTTGACAACCGTGTTGAACTTGAAAAGGGCGACCTCTTTGACCTGGCATCAGTTACGAAAGTATCGTCATCACTTCCCGGCCTTATGATACTCGATACTGAAGGTAAGTTCTCGACCGAGGAAAAGCTCGGCACTTATCTTTCAGTATTTAAACACTCCGACAAGTCGGATCTCCTGATGAAGGATCTGCTTGCGCACCAGGCAGGGCTCACGCCGTCAATTGTTCCATGGAGGAATACTCTGAAGAATGATACTGTTTATAAAAGAAGTGCGATCAGGTATATGCCATCCGACAGGTTCGCAGTAAAAATATCTGACAGGCTTTACATTAACAGGAATTACCGGAAGAAAATGTTCAATGAGATAAAAAAGACCCCTCTTGGAGAAAAGAAATATGTCTATTCTGATCTTACATTTATAATTACACCCGAAATTGTTGAGAAACTGTCAGGAGAACGCTGGACAGATTTTGTTACAAGGCGGGTATACCATAAGCTTGGGGCTTACGATCTCGTATTCAATCCTTACCGGAGATATCCTCTGAGCAGGATAGTCCCGACTGAAAATGATACATTTTTCCGCAGGCAGCAGCTGCAGGGCACAGTTCATGATGAAAATGCTGCGATGCTGGGAGGAATTTCAGGTCATGCCGGACTTTTTGCAACCGCAAATGATCTTTTAAAGCTGATGGAACTTTACAGGAGAATGGGAGAATATGGCGGTGAACAGCTGATAAGCAAAGATGTTATGCTGAAATATACGAGCTGCCAGTTTCCTGAAAACAATAACAGAAGAGGATTAGGGTTTGACAAGCCACTCCTTAATAACTCTGAACTCCCACAGAAAGATACATATCCCACCAGAGGTGCATCGCCGGAAAGTTTTGGCCATTCAGGCTACACTGGTACCTTTGTATGGGTTGATCCCGTGAAAGAAATAAGTTATGTATTCTTCAGCAACAGAGTATATCCCACAAGGAACAATAATCGTTTGTCCAGTATGAATATCAGGACGGAGATATTGCAGGCGATATATGACGCGATAGTTGAGGAGTGAGGAGTTTGGAGTTTGGAGTTTGGAGTGAGCGGTGAGAGATGAGCGGTGAGAGTTGAGTGACGAACATAGAATCCCCTCCTGGGAGGGGTAAGGGGTGGGTAAATTGATGAATAAGTGGTGATTAACGAAATAAACTACGTATTATAATACGTTTTTTAATACGTATTATAATACGTAGTTCTTAATATTTACAATCTTCCGTTCTTAAGAAATCTTTTTGACATCCTGTCGTTCGGATATTTGGCTGAAAAGTCAACCCAATACTGTGCGATTATGCTTTTAATCTCCTTTCTCAGTATCCAGAGACCGATAAGGTTTGGAACCGCCATAAAAGCTATTGTAATGTATGAAAGCGACCAGATTATCGTGGTATCGGTGAAAGAAGCAATAAAGAAAGCAATCACAAAAACGATCCTGTAATAAATAACATATTTCGGACCGGCAAGATAGGTCAGAGCCCTGTCTCCATAATATGACCATGAGATTGCAGTAGAAAATGCAAAAAGCAATAATCCGATAGAAACGATATATCTTCCCCATTTCCCAAGGATACTTCTCTCAAAAGCAATTGTGGTGAGCGGAGCGCTATGAACCAATGATTTACCTGTTACAGTAAGCGAAGTGGTTGTTGGTTGCCACCTGCCATTTTCCACATCTATAATACCGGAGAAAAGGTCCTTGTTACTATATATCGTAAAATCTTCGGCAACTGATCGGGAGCATATCAGAGTAACAGGGGTAATCAGTTTCCCCTGAGCAACTTCAATATGTCCGGAAAAGAGGGGAAGTTCTTCTTTATCCCTGATAAAACTCACCAGCAGCTGCTTCTGTTCAGGAATATTCTCATCATAAACCTGATTCAGGAATATCATATCGGCAGTCTGAAACTGATTTTCTATTTTTTCGGTCCATACTCCTGAGGAGAGTATTACAAGTCCGGTGAGAGTACATATTATGATTGTATCAATGAAGGGTTCAAGTATTGCAACCATCCCCTCGGAAACAGGTTCGGGAGCCCTGGCTGCGGAATGTGCTATAGGTGCTGAGCCCTGACCGGACTCGTTTGAGAATAATCCCCGGTTCACACCCCTGTTAATTGCAAAAGCCACTGTAGCTCCCATAAAGCCTCCCACAGCTGCAGTTCCGGTAAATACTGTGGAAAAGAGTGAGATTATGGAAGGAATAATATTTTGATAATTTGTACCTATAACAAGCAATGCTCCGATAAAATAAAAAATCGCCATTCCCGGAACAAGTTTTTCTGTCACTTTCGCTATCCTTTTAATTCCACCGATAATTATCAGGGCGAGGAGAACTGCGAGTATAGCTCCGGTATATATCTGCTTTATCCCAAATGTCGTGAATACCGAATTGGAGATACTGTTTATCTGGGGAAGACTGCCTGTACCGAAAGAAGAGAGTACAGTTGCTGCAGCAAAAAAAGCTCCAAGGATCGCCCCTGTCTTTATTACCCTGCCACTTTTTGTTGTGATATTCAATCTCTTCTTCATGTAGTACATCGGGCCTCCCGATACACTTCCATCAGGCAGAATATCCCTGTACTTATGTGAAATTGTCACTTCGACAAATTTCGTACACATACCGATTGCAGCAGTTATAAGCATCCAGAAGAGAGCGGCAGGTCCGCCAAGATGTATTGCCAGTGCCACTCCTGCTATATTTCCTGTACCGACTGTTCCCGATAGAGCAGTAGCAAGGGCTTGAAAATGAGATGTATCGCCAACATCAAGATGATGATCATATCTGCCATTTACAACATCCAGTGCATGTCTGAAATATCTGAACTGGGGAAATCGCAGATAAAGAGTAAAGAATATTCCTGTTCCGAGAAGAAGTATTACAAACCACGGATGCCCGCCTATGTATCCGTCAAGCATCACAAGAAATTCATTGATCTTTTGCATAGGGTAATTACTCAGATTAATTTAAACTGAAGCGGTAAATGTAACAATTATCCGTTATGGATAAAAGTCAAAAAAAAATTTCCGGAATCTGATCAGGAAGAAATTGTATGAAAAGATAAAAGACAAAAGAAAAAAGACAAAAG
>CAZWUB010000184.1:0-7097 GCA_964637415.1 uncultured Rikenellaceae bacterium | reverse complement strand
CGCTCCCCGCTCCCCGCTCCCCGCTCATCTCCTGCCTGTATTTTTTCCCGGATAAATTTCTACCTTTGAAGGCTAAAATTATTAAATATGGATCCTATAAATCGCCGTAATTTCATTAAAACATCAGTGATGGGTGGCATTGCCGCCACTTTTACAGGCTCATTTAGTAATATTTCAGCTATCGGAGCCTTCTCCGGTGAGCCTCAATTATCATCACGTGTTTCAATAACAACAGGAGACAACCGTGCCGACCTTGCCTTCAGGGCTCTCGAGCCATTCTCGAAAGAGATCCGGCGTGCAATAGGGAACCGCCGGGTAATTATCAAACCGAATAATGTTTCTTTGACAATACAGCTAGCTTCAACCCATGTTGATACACTTGAAGGTGTTCTGGAATTCTTAAAGTCGATAAGGAAACTCGACAATGTTATTATTGCCGAGTCTTCGGCACCCGGACCGGCAATTGAGGGATACAGTAATTTCGGTTATTTAAGACTTGCAGAGAAATATCCTGTCAAACTTGTTGATCTTGATAATGAGGGGGCCGAAATCATTCATGTTTTTGATGAGAAGGATTTCAGACCACATCCCGTAAGGTTTTCGAAACCTCTTTTAAGTCCTGATTCATATATTATTTCGGTAGCAAGGATGAAGACCCACGATCGTGCGGTTGTCACTCTTTCACTTAAAAACATTGTTTTTGGAGCGCCTCTGAAAGATCCGGGCTTTACATGGGGTAAGAACCGCAAAGCCGGCTCAAAGAGTGACAAAGCCATTGTTCATGGAAGCGGATTCAGGGGGATAAATTACAATCTTTTTGATCTGGCACCCAGACTTCATCCGCATCTTGCCCTTATCGACGGGTTTGAAGGGATGGAAGGGAATGGTCCGAATAACGGAACTCCTGTTGATCACCGGGTATGTATTGCAAGCACCGACTGGCTTGCAGCTGACCGTGTTGGTGTTGAACTGATGGGAGTCGATTTTGCAAAGGTCGGATATCTTAATTATCTGGCCCAGACGAGGCCTGGCATAGCTGACCTGAGTAAAATCGGGATCATCGGGGAAAGCATCAGTAATCATATCAGGACTTACAAACTAAGTGATAATATCGATAAGCAGTTGATCTGGATGAAACCGGCAGTCTGAAAGACCACTGCTATTCTTAAAAACTGACTATAGTTCAGCAGGTTGTAATTAATCCATGTCCTTCAGATTATATTCGAATGGGAATCTGGCGATCCTCGACATTTCGATTCCCGATTCCAGCATATCATTATCATCCTTTTCGTAATGCCATTTCACAAGGATATTATTCCCTTTTGAACGGGCTGCAGCTATCTGCTTGCAGAAGTCAAGTATATATTTTGCCGAAGATGAATTGAAATACTCGAAGTCGAGATTTATTACAACAGGTTCCCCGGCATCAGAAATATTGCCGCGAAAGGCAGAAAAATCATCAAACCATCTGAGGATCTCAGAATAAAACCCGGCTACATCGGGTGGCCTTGACTCCCCTGAAATTTCGAAAAGGTTCCTTTCAGGATCCAAAATCACTTTAGGCGAATTAGTAGTCTTTTCGATAATTAGCTTTCTCATGGCATTTTTATTTACTGAAATTTGTATTTCGAAATCCGAAAAACCATTATTATGATCTGTAAAATCGTATTTCACCCTGTCCCCCGATTTTAATCTCATAATGATGAAGCCCAGCTCAGCACCGTTTTCATCAGGCTTCGATTCCCTGTTTATCTTTTCTTCATAAAGACGGATAAGATCCTGCCGGCCAAGATTGTTAATGTGATCGATAATCTTTACGAGCCTTGCTTTCTTTTCTTCACGAACTGCATTTCCTGTACTTATAATTATATTGTCACCACTTTCAAGTGCTGAAATAAAAGGCTCCTGCCTCACACAGGGAGGACAATCCCTGAGAGAATGTTTTGCAATATTTTCAAGACATTCCACAAGGATGGAATATACCCTCCTCCCGACTATCATTGGCAGTCTGATGAATTCTTCCTTCTTTTTAAGATCTATTAGCAGCCGGTCAATGATCTTGTAATCAACCGGCCCTGAATAATCCAGGAATTTTCCTGATCCCGACATAATTTATCAACTCGTAATACAAAAATATTTCCAACAACTTACACAAGTTAGGAAATTTTACAATACTGTCATTAACTGCTCATAACTTTTGTATTAAAAATCACTGAATTGAATTAATTTAGACAGTGATAATCTTCAACAGTTTGTTATGCTGATGTTATCATGAGCCGGATTTCCCTGATAAAAACAATATTGTAGTATGAGCGAATCAATATTAAACGCCCTTGTACAGCTTTTTGCACTTATCGGCGATATACATGGTAAAACTGTAATTACTTCAAGGGGAAAAGATATTGTTAAGACATTCCTGTCGAGGCATCTTAATAATGAGCTTGTTTCTACATATATGCGAAGGTTTGAGGAGTATCTCACCACATATAATGCAGAAAATATTGAAAGGGACAGCATTAAGGACCGGAAAAGACTATCTCTTAATGCAGTTAAGATCCTTGCAATATGTCAGAAGATAAATGAGGAACTTCAGCAGAAACAAAAGATTTATGTTCTTGTTCAGCTGATGGATTTCATTTCACTCGGGGAAGAAATAACAGATAATGAGCTCGATTTCCTGTTGACTGTCGCAGACTCCTTTTTTGTGCCTCCGACAGAGTACCGGGATATCAAAAGCTTTGTTATGAACAATTACCGGGATGCAATTGACAGTAAAAAGGTAATAGTTATCAACAACAGGAAGGAGCCTGAACAGAAAGAAATAAAACACATATTCAATGAACATCTGGGGGGGACCCTGTCATTTTTATTCATTGCAAGTACAAACACATATATTCTCAGGTATCAGGGTGCTGAAGATCTCTACCTGAACGGCCAGAATATAATCCCAGGCCAGACCTATATTTTTGATCGTGGATCAACTATCAGAGGATCAGGGATTAAGACCATATATCATTCGGATGTTGTCAGCCAGATATCCGGTGAGGCTTTTAAATACAGAGTTAGTCTGGATGCATCTGATGTTTCATTCAGGTTCCATAACAGCGATAACGGGATCCACGAACTTAATTTTCAGGGTGAAGCCGGTGAACTGGTAGGTATTATGGGGGGAAGCGGGGTAGGGAAATCAACAACCCTCAGTATACTTAACGGAACACTGAAGCCCCAGAGCGGAGAGGTGCGGATAAATGGTTATGATCTTTATGATAAGAATGATAAGGAAAAGCTGAAGGGTGTTATCGGATTTGTCCCGCAGGATGATCTTCTTATTGAAGAACTCACAGTCTTTCAGAACATCTATTTCAACGCGAAGATGTGTCTGAATAATCTGAGCGAAGAAAAAATTGTCGGGGTTGTTGACAGGATCCTGTCCGATTTTGATCTTGATGAGATAAAGTATCTGAAAGTTGGCAGTCCGCTGAATAAGGTTATAAGCGGGGGACAGCGGAAGAGGGTAAATATTGCCCTTGAACTTTTACGCGAACCGACAATCCTGTTTGTCGATGAACCTACCTCAGGTCTCTCGTCAGTTGATGCCGAAGCTGTAATGAACCTGCTGAAGGAACAGACTCATAAGGGTAAACTTGTTATAATAAATATTCACCAGCCGGGATCAGAGGTATTCAAGATGTTCGATAAGATCATGATAATTGACAAGGGAGGATACCAGGTATACTTTGGTAACCCGATCGAGGCGATCGTTTACTTCAAGACAATGACGCGGCATGCAAACCCTGAAGAGGACCAGTGTGTTAAATGCGGGAATGTGGATACGGATCAGATACTTCAGATCGTTGAGGCAAAAGTTGTTGATGAGCAGGGAAGAGCTACCAGGATAAGAAAAGTGACCCCAAAGGAGTGGGCTGAAAAATTCCGTGTTAAGCGGAGTGGCACAGAAAGAGCTAAAATTAGTGAGAAGCAGCCGCTTCCTGATAATAATTTCAGCATACCCGGACTTCTGAAGCAATCCGGGATCTTCTTCAGAAGGGATTTCCTGTCAAAGCTTTCAGATAAACAATATCTTCTTATAAGTCTGCTCGGACCTCCCGTACTTGCTTTTCTCCTGGCTTATTTTACAAGGTATTCAAGTGACGGGAACTATAAGTTAAGCGGGAATGATAATCTGACTCCCTATCTTTTCATGTGTATTATCACTTCACTCTTTTTCGGACTTATGGTAAGCTCTGAGGAAATAGTGAGGGACAGGAAGATACTCAGACGGGAATCCTTTCTGAACCTGAGCTGGTTTAGTTACCTGAATTCAAAGATCATGATCCTGTTCCTGATCTCAGCCATACAGACTATTTCTTTCACACTTATCGGCAATCTCCTTTTAGGAATAAAAGGGATGACATTCACTTACTGGTTTGTCCTGTTCACAACATCATGCTTTGCAAATATCCTGGGGCTGAATATATCAGCAGCACTTAATTCAGTGGTAACTATCTATATTATAATTCCATTCATTATTATCCCGCAGTTACTTTTCAGCGGTGTACTAGTGAAATATGAGAAACTTCATTTAACAGGGTCATCCTCACGAGAATATGTTCCGGTTATCGGCGATCTTATGACTGCAAGGTGGTCATTTGAGGCTCTGGCTGTGGCCCAGTTTAAGGAAAATGCTTATGAAAAGAATTACTTCAGACAGAGGGCCGATGTGAGCGGACACACATATAACGGTATGCTGATTGACAGGTTAAGTCTCAATTTGCAGGAAATATCGAAATATAAAGACAGTGTTCAATACAGGAATGCTGTTGAGAACAAATTCAGGAACCTTAATTTCTATATCGGTGAGCTTTCTTCCGGGGCAGGGATATTACCCGGGCAGTGGAAATCGGATCTCAGTCCGGGGAAATTCACTGTTGATACTGAAAAGGCAACCCGGCAATGGCTTGATTCACTGAAAGGGATTTATTCGGAATACCGTAAACAGGCAGTAAAAGCTGAAGATTCCGTATATGTTTCCCTGACGAAGAAGCTGGGAGAGGATGGTCTGGTAGCTTTAAGAGATGATTATGAGAACCTTTGGCTTAGAAGCATGGTACTGAACCATGATGGTGAGGTTATTGCTGAAAGCCGGGGAAAAATTATCCGCAGGTTTGAACCGGCATACATGAATGCGACATGCCGGTACGGACGGGCACATTTCTATGCACCCTCTAAAAGGATCGGCAATACTGAGATTGGTACCTGGCTGTTCAATATGATAGTTATCTGGATCGGCTCAGTTGCCTTATTCCTGGTGTTGTATCATAACCTCATCAGGAAATTGCTTGAGTATATAGAAAATCTCAGGCTTCCAAAGGCTGAGATATAGATTTGCAGGGATCGGAGTTACAGATCCGCAGGGATCATTCTTCAGCTTTTGTATTATGGGCTTCAGGCTTCATCTGTGGGAATAAAAGTACATCCTGAATTGAAGGCTGGTTGGTAAGCAGCATGGCAAGCCTGTCGATGCCGATTCCCATCCCGGATGTAGGCGGCATGCCATATTCAAGGGCTCTTACAAAATCCAGATCAATGAACATTGCTTCCTCATCGCCTTTCTCTGATAGCCGGAGCTGATCCTGGAAACGTTCCAGCTGATCGACAGGATCGTTGAGCTCCGAATATGCATTGGCAATCTCCTTACCGTTTATCATCAGCTCAAACCTCTCCGTAAGACCCGGTTTGCTACGGTGCATTTTTGTAAGTGGTGAAGTCTCTGTCGGATAATCTGTTATAAAAACAGGCTGAATATAGTTGCGCTCACATTTTTCACTGAATATCGCGTCTATAAGCTTTCCTTTCCCCATTTCTGAACTATGCGGAACTCCTAGCCTGTCACAGACTTTCCTGAGTTCCTGTTCATCCATCCCGCTTATATCGGTCCCGGTATGCTCCAGTATGGCTTCAAGCATGCTTACACGCCTGAAGGGAGGAGTAAGGTTTATTGTCTTGTCACCGTAAGTGATCTCGGTTTTACCATGCAGGTCCATAACTACCCTGCTGATAATCTCCTCTGTGAAGTTCATCATCCAGTTATAGTCTTTGTAGGATACATAGATCTCCATAACAGTGAATTCGGGATTATGGCTCCTGTCCATCCCCTCGTTCCTGAAATCTTTTGCAAATTCATATACTCCCTCAAATCCTCCGACTATAAGACGCTTCAGATAGAGTTCATTGGCAATCCTCAGGTAAAGCGGAATATCGAGTGTATTGTGATGTGTTATAAATGGTCTTGCTGCAGCTCCACCAGGTATGGGCTGAAGTATGGGGGTTTCCACTTCAAGATAACCTTTGGAATTGAAAAGTTCACGCATCGATTGAATGATCTGAGTTCTTTTCCTGAAAACATCACGGATCTCCGGATTAACTATAAGGTCTACATAACGCTGACGATATCTCATTTCCGGGTCGGTAACAGCATCATACAATACTCCGTCTTTCTCCTTTACTATCGGAAGCGGCCGAAGCGATTTGCTGAGAATTGTAAATTCCTTAACATGGACAGTTGTCTCGCCGGTCTGGGTTTTGAAGACAAAGCCTTTAATTCCTATAATGTCTCCTATATCGAGAAGTCGTTTAAAAACAGTGTTATACATTGTTTTGTCTTCACCCTGACAAACATCATCACGCCGGATATATATCTGTATCCTTCCTGAAGAGTCCATCAGCTCGGCAAACGAAGCATTCCCCATGATCCTCCTGCTCATAATCCTTCCTGCAAGGGAAACATCCTGGAAATTATTCTTTTCGGGGGTGAAATTTTCATGTATATCCTTTGCAAAAACATTTGTTTTATATTCTGCTGCAGGATAGGGATTGATCCCGAGTTTCCTCAGTTCATCCAGTGCATTCCTTCTTATCTGTTGCTGTTCACTCAGAGGTATATTAGTCATAGTCTTAAAAAATTTGTGCAAATATATAAAAATAACAACTACTGGCTGTTGGGCGCAGAGGCTCAATGGCACAAGGGCGCAAAGGAGGGGTTGCCGGGATTGCTGATTTTGAAATGGTTACAATTTTGCTTTCCCGGCCGGGGTGGT
>CAZWUB010000183.1:2341-7112 GCA_964637415.1 uncultured Rikenellaceae bacterium | reverse complement strand
GCGATGTCCTACTGCAATTATTTTTATATTTGTTACGAATAATTTCTTCTGATGTCTGATATAATTAAGTTATTGCCCGACTCGGTAGCCAATCAGATAGCTGCCGGGGAGGTTATACAAAGACCTGCGTCGGTTGTCAAGGAGCTGATGGAAAATGCCGTTGATGCAGGAGGAAAGAATATCTGCGTCATAATCAGGGATTCGGGGAAAACACTTATAATGGTCACTGATGATGGAATGGGAATGTCAGAAACAGATGCCAGGCTCTCGTTTGAAAGGCATGCCACTTCCAAAATATCTTCGGCAAATGATCTTTTTGCAATAACTACAAAGGGATTCCGCGGAGAAGCTCTTGCTTCAATTGCCGCAGTTGCAATGGTTGAGCTTAAGACAAGGAAGGAAGAAGATGACACGGGGACTCTTGTTGTTATCAACGGGTCGAGGGTAGAGGCACAGGAACCCTGCAGTTGTCCGAAAGGTTCTGCTTTTACTGTAAGGAACCTGTTTTTTAATATCCCGGCCCGGAGAAAATTCCTCAAGTCCGATAATACTGAAATGAGGAATATAATTACAGAATTTCATAAAGTTGTCCTTGCTCACCCGGGGATAAAGTTTACACTTCACCATAACGACAATGAGGTTTACAACCTGATCCCCGGTAGCCGAAGGCAAAGAATAGTAGGCGTTTTCGGAAAGCAGATCAATCAGGATCTCATAACCCTGGATACGGATACCTCTCTTGTTTCATTAAAGGGCTTCATTGGTAAACCTGAAACCGCCAAAAGGTTTTACGGTGAACAGTTCTTTTTTGTGAATAACCGCTTCATGAAACATCCGTATTTTCATAAAGCTGTTGTTGAAGCTTATCAGAAAATTGTCCCTGCTGATACAATACCATCATATTTTATTTTTATGGAGACCGATCCGGGGTCAATCGATATCAATATTCATCCTACCAAGACAGAAATAAAATTTGAGGATGAACGTGCTATATGGCAAATACTTATGGCATCGGTGCGGGAAGCCCTGGGCCGCTTTAATATTGCCCCTTCACTTGATTTTGACAATGAGGTATTGATTGATATTCCTGTTGCGGGTTTGTCGGGAAAAATCCCGGAACAACCTGTAATCGAGGTCGATCCGTTCTTCAATCCCTTCGATAGCGATGAACCGGTCTTTAGTAAACCAGGCTTAATTGAAAGGTTTGAGAGAGAGAATACCGCCAATTGGGAGAAGCTGTACACAAAACAGGAAAAGGAAAATGAAAATCCCGGATTGCCAGGCAAATTCGGTGAAACAGAAAGAAAATTCTTCCAGGTTAAAGGTAAATATATAATTTGTCCGGTCAAATCGGGGCTTATGCTCATCGATCAGAAAAGGGCACACGAACGGATTTTGTATGAGAGATACCTGGATTGTATCAGTAATCACAGAAAGGTAAGTCAGACAGAATTATTTCCTGTTGTCCTTAATATCAGTGCTGCTGATTATAGTCTTTTAAAAGAGATTGAACCTGAGCTGAGCAGCCTTGGATTTATGATCCGGTTCAGGGGTGAAAACAAAATTACAATCAAAGGCCGCCCCGCGGATGCAACGGCAAACGATCCGAAAGAAATGCTTACAATACTTATAGATGAATATAAGAACAACCAGGCTGATCCTGCAACAGGTGTAAAGGAGAAACTGGCAGCAGCAATGGCAGGCGCTTCAGCAATACCCTATGGAAAAACATTGCTCCAAAATGAGATGGAGGATCTTTTCGACAACCTGTTCGCCTGCACTGCACCAAATTATTCCCCGCGAGGTAAGCCGGTGATAAATATCATCACTATTGAAGATATTGATAAGAAATTCCGGTAGAATGACTCTGATATCTTGCCGGATTAATACAGAAACATTAGCTTTGAGGCGGCAATTAGAGTCCTGTAACATAATTTTTATACATCATTAAATGAACGGATACGGCAGAGGTTTTTTCTCATTACCAACAGTTGTCAGGAATCTGATAATGATAAACGCAATAATGCTTCTGGCGTATTATGTCATCAGCAGTACTCTCGGATATGATCTTAACGGGATCCTTGGTCTTTATTTTCCGAAATCGGAAAGCTTTAAACCATTACAGATCCTCACCCACATGTTTATGCATGCAGGATTCTGGCACCTGTTCTTCAATATGTATGCCCTTTTTATGTTCGGACAGGTCCTTGAAAATGTATGGGGACCGAAGAGATTCCTTATCTACTATCTTGTCTGCGGGCTCGGGGCCGCCTTTGTACATGAATCTGTTATAGCATTTGAATATAATAATCTCGTAAAACAACTCAGCCCGGAACAAATTGAAACAGTATTAACCGACGGGGCCTCGCTGCTGGCAAGGAACAGGGGATTTTCTGATCCGGTGATGCAGGATTTACAGATATTGCTGAATACACCTACGGTGGGAGCGTCCGGGGCAGTATTCGGAATACTCCTCGCCTTCGGAATGCTTTTCCCAAACACCCAGCTGATGCTTCTTTTCCCTCCTATCCCGATAAAGGCAAAATATTTTGTAATTGCTTATGGAGGAATTGAACTATATCTTGCTTTCACCCAGCCGGGAAGTAATATCGCTCACGCTGCCCATCTCGGAGGAATGCTCTTCGGATATTTTCTTATCAGATACTGGAGGAAAACAACAAAGACTTTATACTGATGGGGATCTTTGACAACCTGAAACATTCCTACCACAAAGGAAGCAGTCTTAATAAGCTGATATATATAAATATAGCCGTCTTTATTGCTATAACTGCAGTTTCAATAATCGCTTTTCTGGTCAGCAATTCCCTGATCACCACCGGGGCAATAAACCTGTTATCAGTCCCGTCATCATTCGGCAAGCTTCTTTTAAGGCCATGGACTGTTATAACATATATGTTTACTCATAAAGATATATGGCATATCCTTTTCAATATGCTATGGCTGTACTGGTTCGGTACAATTTTCCTCGAATATCTTGATCAGAGAAAACTGGTGGCTGTTTATATAATGGGAGGCCTCAGCGGAGCGCTTCTTTATGTCCTTTCCTTTAACATATTCCCGGCATTTAAAGAGGTGGTAGCGGAATCGGTGGCAATCGGGGCTTCAGCATCAGTAATGGCAATAGTGATAGCTGTTGCCGCCTATGTTCCCAATTATACAATTAACATGTTGTTCATCGGGAGGATAAAGATCATTTATGTTGCACTTGTGATCTTTGTTCTTACCTCTGCAGTTGATTTTTCGGTTAACTCGGGAGGCAAACTCGCACATATCGGAGGAGCTCTTTCGGGATATTTATATACTGTAAATATTAAAAAAGGCCGTGATACAGGGAAATGGATCAATAAAATAATTGACTTTTTTGTCACCTTACTAAAACCGCGGAAGAAGCTTAAAGTAACCCATAAGAAACCAAAATCCGAATATGAATATAACAGGATTAAAACAGAACATCAGGCAAGAATCAACATGATACTTGATAAAATTTCAAAGGGAGGCTATGACAGTCTTACCCGGGAGGAAAAAGATACTCTATTTAATGAAAGCCAGAAAAAAAACTGATCAGCAAATCTGATTTGCTCTTGAAAAAAATCCTTTATAAAGTTCTGCTCAGTGTAAATGTATTGTTTGCACTTTCATTACTCCTGTCATACCTGGCAGTCCATATCAGTCCCGAGCGATTCGCTTTCCCTGCTTTTTTCGGCCTTGCCTACCCCTATCTTCTGCTGATCAATATTTTACTGATAATCACCTGGGCCGTTTTACTGAGATATGAAGCCCTGATTTCGGTAATTGTGATCGCCGCGGGATATCCCCACCTGACAAATTATTTCAGGTTAACGGAGAAAGGCAATAACAGGGAAGGAACATTCCAGGTACTGAGTTATAATATCCGCCTGTTCAATACTCTTGAAAGTGGACATCTCAGCTCTGAGAAAGTTGTCCTTGACTTTATAAAAGAACGGCAACCCGATATTATCTGCCTTCAGGAATTTTACGGAACAGGAAATGCCGCACAGAAGGTAAATGAGATCCGGAATTATCTGAACGGGAACTACCAGTCCCACCTTAAAGTTATCGGAAGCGGCAGGAACAGATATTACGGAATAGTAACATACAGCAGGTTCCCGATAGTGGGAAGAGGGGAAATTATACATCCGCGGTCACCCAGCCTTACAATCTATACCGATGTCATAATACAAAAAGATACTTTCAGGATTTTCAATAATCACCTTCAATCATTCCGGCTAAAAAGTATGGAACGCTCCCTTATTGAGGAGATAGCGATCCAGGATGAAGGAAATAATACTCTGGGAGAGGTAAAGAGTATATCCAACAGCCTTAAGAATGGCTTTAAACTCAGGGCTCAGCAGGCGGAACTTGTCAAGGGACAGATAAACCTCACAAGGCACCCGGTAATAATTGCAGGTGATTTCAACGATACACCTGTATCATATACCTATACTAAAATCCGTAAAGGACTGAACGATGCATTTGTCAGTTCAGGATACGGAGCAGGCTTTACTTACAGGGGTAACTACCCGGCTAACAGGATAGATTATTTACTTTATGACGACGCCCTTGAGTGCAAGTACTTTGACATTATAAAAGTGAGGTATTCAGATCATTATCCGGTCGCCGCTTTTTTCAGGGTCACGGAGTAGTTTTTCGGAACTTGTCCGGAGTGGTCGGTGGCAGGTATTCGGTATTCGGTGATCGGTATTCAGTAATCGGTATTCAGTAAGTCGAT
>CAZWUB010000183.1:0-2241 GCA_964637415.1 uncultured Rikenellaceae bacterium | reverse complement strand
CAGGTATTCGGTATTCGGTGATCGGTATTCAGTAATCGGTATTCAGTAAGTCGATTACCGATTACCGATTACCGACTCACCGATCACCGATCACCGATTACCGATTACCGATCACCGATCACCGATCACCGATTACCGGACTTACCGGTTACCGCCAACTGCCAACTTACTATCAAAACGGTAATTTCCGCAAATCCAGATTCCCGCCGCTTATTATCAGTCCGGTCCGTTTTCCTCTGAAAAAATCAGGGTTTTCCTTAACAGCTGCAAGTACAGTGGCCGATGAAGGTTCAACAATTATTTTCATCCTCTCCCATATCAGCTTCATACACTCAATTATTGTTTCCTCCTTTACTGTGAAAATCTGATCAACATTATTTTTTATTATTGAAAAGGTAAGATCGCTAAGGGATGTAAGAAGCCCGTCGGCTATTGTCTTCGGACTGACAGAAGGAGTCAGGACTCCTGTCGTAAATGATTTCCAGGCATCGTTGGCATTCAGGGGTTCGGCAGCGATCACCTTTATATTATTATTTATTGCTTTGGCGGCGGTAGAAGTGCCGCTCAGCAGACCCCCGCCTCCTACCGGGGCAACAATTATATCGAGGTCACTGATCTCATCCATAAGTTCCAGGGTAGCGGTCCCCTGGCCACATATCACATTGAAATTATCATAGGGATGTATAAGGGCGGCACCGGTTTTTTCGATTATTGCACGGGCTGTACTTTCGCGTGCCTCCAGTGTTGGTTTGCAGAAAGTAATTTCCGCACCATATCCTGCAACAGCGTTCTTTTTTACATCCGGTGCTGTTTCAGGCATAACGATATATGGTTTAACTCCGTTCATAGTTGCAGCCAGGGCGAGGGCTGCTGCATGATTCCCCGAAGAATGTGTAACCACTCCCCTCTTCTTATCTTCCACCGACAACAGCAATACTGCATTAGTTGCTCCTCTGAATTTAAACGCCCCTACTTTCTGGAAGTTCTCACATTTAAAAAAAAGGTTACATCCGAAAATAGTATTCAGCTGACGGGATGTCATAACCGGGGTCTTATGAATGAAAGTCTTTATCCTCTCATGTGCGGCAAGGATATCTGATATCTGAGGCAGGATCATAATATTTTTTTCCAAATGTATGAAAATTAAAAAGGCTGTCCTTCACCGGGACAGCCCTTTTATATATTAAACTCAACAGATTATGCGAAAATACTGAATGCAACTGTGAGACCTGCAAGAACAACTGAAACCATTGACATCAGCTTGATAAGGATGTTAAGAGCCGGACCTGATGTATCCTTGAACGGATCGCCGACTGTATCACCGACTACTGATGCTTTATGAGGTTCACTTTTCTTACCTCCGTAGTTCCCTCTTTCAATGTATTTCTTGGCATTATCCCATGCACCACCGGCATTATTAAGCATGGAAGCAAGCACAAAACCTGTACTCATACCTCCTGCCAGAAGACCTATAACGCCGGGGACACCGAAAACTACTCCCACCACAACAGGAACTGAAATAGCCAGCAATGACGGTACGAGCATCTCTTTTTGTGCACCTGCAGTTGATATTGCAACACATTTTGCATATTCAGGTTTCCCTGTACCTTCCATTATACCCGGAATTTCACGGAACTGTCGTCTTACTTCCTCAACCATGCTTCCTGCAGCACGTCCGACAGCCTTCATGCTCATTGAGCTGAAAAGGAATGCCATCATTGCACCGATGAAAACTCCGCCAAGAAGGATAGGATTGAAAAGTGAAAGATCATATGCACCCGCAAAGTCCCTGATAGTGGCACCTGTTATATGAACAGCAACCTGTCCGTCCTGAACCTGTGGAATGTTACTGTTATAAAACAGTGTATCCCCGATCTGTTTGAAACCTTCAGGAGCTTTATCGATAAGCCTGCCAAGCCAGAGTCTTACCTCTTCCATATAAGCTGACATAAGTGCAAGAGCTGTAAGAGCAGCAGAACCGATAGCAAATCCTTTTCCGGTTGCTGCAGTAGTATTACCAAGTCCGTCGAGAGCATCTGTTCTTTCTCTCACTTCTTTAGGCAGTTCCGACATTTCTGCATTACCTCCTGCATTATCAGCAATCGGTCCGAATGCGTCAGTTGCAAGGGTAATACCAAGTGTTGAAAGCATTCCGACAGCAGCAAAACCTATACCATAAACGCCCATTGCGAAATTACTGAATCCGCCTGCGAAACCGTAAGCAGCTATAATACCGGAAAC
>CAZWUB010000182.1:0-7219 GCA_964637415.1 uncultured Rikenellaceae bacterium | reverse complement strand
TTGCCTTTAACAGGCGCGATTATTTCCGTAAACGGTTCGAAGAGGTTAACAATGAGAATTACAATAGATCAGTACAGGCAGGCATTGCAAATATTATAATGACACCGGTCTATACCTTTGCATCAAATATCGGTCAGCTTATAGTACTTTCTCTGGGTATATGGCTTATCATCAGGGGTTATTTTTCAGTAGGATTGCTGATTAGCTTCATTGCTTATATAGCCAATTTTTATAATCCATTACGGCAAATGGCTGCCCTGTGGGCCAACTTTCAGATGGCACTTGCAGCCTGGGACAGGATCTCGCATCTGCTCTCATTTGAAAATAATCTTAAGGTTATGGATGACAGGAGTAACTCCAGAAATGAATCCTATCTGCATTTCAAGGATGTCTCGTTCAGTTATCCCAACGGGAAAGAGGTATTGCACAAAGTCAGCTTCGATCTTCAGCGAGGCAGAACATATGCTTTTGTCGGACCCACAGGAGGCGGAAAAACGACCACAGCTTCTCTTATTGCCAGGCTATACGATGCAACAAAAGGAACGATCCTGCTTGATGGCAGGGATATCAGGTCCTACACTCCCTGTGAAAGAGCTTCGAAGATAGGTTTTATACTGCAGGAACCTGTTCTGTTCTCGGGAACGGTTCGGGATAATATTTTGTACGGCAATCCTGAATGCGCAGGGTTTTCAAATGACCAGCTTAAACAGGCCCTTGAGGAAGTTCAGCTTGCCGGTCTGCTTAAGCGCTTTGATAAAGGGCTGGATACACCAATCCAGACCAGTGGTGATGGCATAAGCCTCGGCCAGAAACAGATCATTGCTTTTATGAGAGCTATATTGCGCTTACCGGAGATTCTGATTCTTGACGAGGCAACAGCTAATATTGATACCGTGACTGAACAACAGCTTGAAGCAATAATGAAAAGGCTGCCTGAAACGACAACCAAGGTTATTATTGCCCATCGCCTCAACACAATCGAGAATGCCGATGAGATCTTTTTTGTCAATTCAGGGGAGATAATTGCGGCAGGATCATTCGATGAAGCCCTCGATCTGCTTATGCACGGAAAAATGGAGAGCTGATGAAAACGACGTATTCGTAACCGGGAATAATGCCTGACATTAAAGCAGTTTTTAATTTGTTATAATCACGGTCCGATAACTATCAGCATCACGGATTAAACCGGAATTACACTGTTTTGAATTAATAAAGGTAATAAACAGATGGATATGTGTCAAATTAAATTGCCGTAAACATAAAAGTACAAATTTATTCAGTATTTTTAGTCCACCTTCTCATGGAAAGGCAACAGAACTAAATTGTTAACGAATAATTGAGATATGCCGGATTTACTGATCGGAATTGATATCGGAGGTACAAAATGTGCCATTATCTTAGGGAGAACTGAAGGAGATAAACTTAACATAATTGATAAGCTTGGATTTCCCACGGAAACCAGTCTCGGACCTGATCATACCCTGAATAATATTTTCATGAATATTGACAAGGTAATTGACAGGCAGAAACTCACTCCTTCAATGATTGAAGCAACAGGTGTCAGCTGCGGAGGACCCCTGGACAGTAAAACAGGTGTTGTCATGTCACCACCTAATCTCCCGGGATGGGATAATATTCCTCTTGTAAGACTGTTAACGGAAAGGTACGGAATTAAAACCGGTATTCAGAATGATGCAAATGCCTGTGCCCTGGCCGAATGGAAATTTGGCGCGGGAAAAGGCACCGAAAATATGGTTTTTATGACATTCGGAACAGGACTTGGAGCCGGATTGATAATTAACGGCAGGTTATATGCCGGGCATATAAGGCTCAGCGGTTTCGGACCCGTGGGTTATGGGAAGGCAGGAAGCTGGGAAGGCTTCTGCAGTGGCGGGGGTATTGCCCAGCTGGCAAGGACCATGATCATGGAAAAATTCCAGATGGGTGAAAGTGTAAGTTTTTGTAAATCGGCTGAAGATCTGAATAATATATCTGCGCAGGTTGTTGCAGAAGCTGCAATGAATGGTGATGAACTTGCGATTCAGATCTACCGGGTATCGGGTCAGTATCTGGGTAAAGGCTTATCAGTACTTATAGATATCCTGAATCCCGAAATGATTGTCATTGGCAGTATCTTTGCCAGGTCGAAGCAATTACTTGAACCATATGCCATGGAAGTGATCCGGAAAGAAGCATTGTTCCATTCAGCTAAAGTCTGCCGCATAGTTCCCGCTCAACTCGGTGAGGATCTTGGCGACTATGCCGCACTCTCCGTCGCTTCCAACTTGTTGCAAAAGTAACATCGAAGTTACCGTCATTGCGAGGAGTCACGCGCATGCGGGACGACGAAGCAATCCGTACCGAGCATCAATCCTTGACATCGAAGCTACAGTCATTGCGAGGAGTCACGCGCATGCGGGACGACGAAGCAATCCGTAACGAAGTAATTCATAGTAACTCCCACGCTGCCCAACCTTCATTATAGTTCAGGTAAGCCCTTCTCCCGAATTCCAAAGGCGGGGTTCCTGTCTCAAATGCACCTATATCAGGCCCTTCGCCGGTAAAGTCATCATTGAATCCTGGAATTATGGCCCCAGAATCTATAAGCGGATTTTTAATCCATACCACAGGATCAGTAATATTCACCTTCCTATCCCCGAATTCATAGGGTTGTGCACCCCACCGGATACTATTTATTGTTGACCGCGGATAAAACTCAAGCTTATAAGACGATACGAATAACTTTGTCCCTGAAGGAGTTACATTGAATCGTATTCCGTTCTCTTCCCTGGCCGTTCCTCTGACCGTCCCCGAAAAATAATCATAGTCATAATCACTTGCAGGCTCCTTTTCAGTATCGGTTGCAAGGCGGCCCGGGACATCAAAAATATTATTTCTGGTGATGCAATTTGGATTAACATGACTTGTAAATGCATGAAAAACGCCTCCCGGTTGCAAGGCTGTATTGTGAAAAACATATTTCCTTCCCCCTCCGAATTCGTTTCTCTCACCTGTTTTAATTAAAGCTCCTCCGGCAGTATTTGAATGACCTGTACGGCTTTCACCAAGAACATTCCTGAAAATATACAAAGGACCCTTTGAAGTGCAGGCAGTAGCTATCCCATTGAAAAACTTATGGGCATAATTTCCCCATATCCTTACGTTCATGTTCGCTCCTTCACTCTCTATTGCATCATCCCATACACTCCGGATAAGGTTCCCGTAGATATCGGAGTTGCAGTTCACATTCCCGATCAGGGAAAAATTACTGCTCCCGCCTATTGCATCATTGAATCCATGATCCTCGGTTGATACTATATCATTATACCTGATAACATTGCCTCCGATACTCTGAATTATTGTTATTCCCTGCGGCCCGTTAGGATGTCCGGTCTCCCAGTCGTTTGATGCTCCCCGCGGATCCTCGATAAGATTTCTCTGAATAGTCAGATTACCTGTTCCTTCTTCAGCATATATTCCACTGTCGGATCCTCCGTCTATGTTCCCGTAGGTACGAGGTCCCCCTATCCTGCCCCAGAAAGTGATATGACATTGTTCAATTACAATATCATGTCTGTTCTTTCTGATCCTTATTCCATGAATGGCAGAATTCCTTATTTCAACACCTCTGATAATCACGTAGTCGGCGTCAACAACAATCCCGTTCTCTGAAACATTCTTCAGATTAAGTATCGATTTCGAATTTTCAGGTACTGTGACGAGGTGATATGCATCGGGAGTACCTGATTCAGTTATTACGATCTCCTTATCTGATTCTCCTTCAGGCAAAACAGTTACCTTGCCGACAGGAAAAACATCGCTTTTTGTTTTAAGGTTCAGCTTCGATTTACCGGATGATGTTTCAAGCCCGACTTCATATTCAGTATCGGGCTTAAGATTGATTATACTTCCCCTGTACTCGCCGTCACGCGAATCATAAACCAGGTCCAGACCGTCAGACCAGTTTTTGGCTTTAATTTCTTTATAACGGATCTTACACGGACCTGCTTCAGCTGTTTTAAAGTAAATCCCGGCACATTCATAAGTTGTTACTGCATATGGATTCTTAGTGTTACCTCCTGCTTGTTGCCCAAAAACAGGCTTTGCTGCAAAAAACACCAAGCAACCCAACATTACTATTACGAACCTTTTCATAGTCACTCCCCCGGCGCCCTGTACAATTCAATGTTCGAAATAAGCGGACAAGCATTGGCTTCACTTATTGTAAGCCTGATCTTTGATGCCCTTACAACAGGAAATTTCCTTATTACCTTATACCCGATAGTTGTTCCATCAACAACCTGGTTCCATTCACCATTGACTAAAGCATCCACTTTGAAAGCCCTGACACGCTGGCCAAGTTTAATGTATTCCTGTATGAGTATCCTGTTCACTTCAGTTTCAGTACCCAGATCAATTGTTATCTCTCCTGTTGTCCCTCCATCCTTAAGGGTCCAGTATGTATCAGGATTACCGTCAATTGCATTAACAGGTCTGAAATCCCTGCCTCTCGATGAAGATGCCACGGCTTTTTTCCCTTTTGCCAGTTCCTCAGCAAACTCTTTTTCCCTGAGCTCTCTGAAACTTAAAAGTGACTCAACATCATTTTCATGTAAAAGCCCTCTTCTGTCGGGAGGTATATTCAGAAGGAGATTGCTGTTCCGTCCTACTGAAGAATAGTATAATTCCATAAGGTTCTCAGGAGATCTTACCTGAGAATCCTGCGACTGGTGATAAAACCATCCTTTACGTATGGAAACATCCACCTCAGCAGGCACCCAGTAATTTCCGTCTTCATGCCCCTCACCAAGGATAGAGGCAAAATTTCCTCCTGGCCAGAGCTCATCTCTCCTGAGAAGACACCAGTTTGTTATGCTTCCCATTCCGCTTTCATTACCTACCCACCGAACATCCGGTCCGGCATCACTGAACATGACGGCATCCGGCTGCAACTCCCTGACTATTTGGTGAGTATTCGGCCAATCGTAATAAGTTTTATTGTCAATCCTCCGGGTTTCACGGGCGCCTCCGTAATAGCCGTCACCACCATTGGCTCCGTCGAACCAGACTTCAAAGATGTCACCGTACTCTGTTAGAAGCTCCCGAAGCTGATTACGATAATATATAAGGTATTCCGGAGTTCCGTAAACAGCACTGTTACGATCCCAGGGCGACAGATACACTCCCATCTTCAATCCATATTCATCGCAAGCTTTCCGAAGATCACTAAGGACATCGCCCTGTCCCTCTTTCCACGGAGAGTTCTTAACAGAATGTTCAGTATAATCAGAAGGCCAGAGGCAGAAACCGTCGTGATGTTTTGCTGTAATGATTATACCTTTCATTCCTGCATCTTTTGCCACTTTTGCCCATTGCCGGCAATCGAGTTCCGAAGGATTGAAAACGGATTCCTTTTCATCACCGTAACCCCATTCCTTATCTGTAAAAGTGTTTACGGTGAAATGAACAAACATGTAATATTCAAGCTGATGCCATGCAAGCTGCCTTTCAGAGGGTACAGGCCCGAATGGCTCAGGCGGGCTTACCTCCGAACACGAGGCAAGGCTCAACAACAGTGTAAAAATGATAATGCCGGTTTTCATTAGTTAATAATGTTTTTTAACCTCTGTGGAACTCTGTGTGATCTCTGTGTAACTCTGTGTAACAAAAAGAAGGTTAAGAACTTACACAGAGTGACACAGAGACTACACAGAGGGACACAGAGAAGAAGTTATTGTGACAGGTCTTTGATACGGATGTTACGGAAATTAACAACTGAGCCATGTCCGAGGAAACCGATATGTCCCGTTTTATTCTTCAACCCCGGATGCTCATTATGATCCATTGTACCGTTATCCCTCGGGCCGGCAATATCGCCGTCAACAATTGTTGTTCCGTTGAGTATCACTTTTATCTGTGTTCCCTGAACTATTACTTCCTGGGAATTCCATTCACCTACAGGATTGAGGAAACCTTTCTTTGCAGGTATCACACCATAAACTGATCCATGGTACTGATATGGCTGAAGCTTTGCATATACGGGAGCAGTATTATCCAGAATCTGAAGTTCCATTCCCACATAAGCGGCATCGCCTGTCAGCGGTGCCCTGATACCAAGTCCGTTGTTTGCACCGGGTGTGAGCTGAAATTCGAACCTGAAAATGAAATCACTGTATTCCTTTTCTGTATAGAGGTTACCACCGCTGCCCTTATCGGGCCTTATCACTATCATTCCGTCTTCAGCAACATACGATTCCTTATTGCCTGTCCAGTTATCCAGGTTTCTGCCATTGAAAAGAGCAACAAATCCTTCAGCTTTCTCCTCCGCTGTAAGGTTAAATTCCTTTTCACTTATCTCCCTTACATAGATATCACGGAATGCAAGGTCGGTGCCATGGGCCTGCAGTTCTATCGGTCCTGTCGGGAAAATAGGAATTTTACGGTCCCAGTAGTTTTCCATCGTCACGTTATCAACAACAAGCTGTCCGTTAAGCCATACCGATACTTTTTCACCTGTCATGACTATTCTGAATGTATTCCATTCCCCAACCTGGTTATCAGCAACCTTAAGCGGTTTTGAAGGATTTATCTGGTTGTTATATAATCCTCCCGAACCAACCTGGGCCCCTGAAGAGACTCTTGATGTATCCCATATCTGGACCTGGGGTGTACCGCGGAGATAAATCCCGCTGTCGCCTTCCTTTGATATTTTCCAGTCGGTAAGCAGCTCAAAATCACCATAATCTTTTATCGAACAGAGATTGTCACCCTTGCCATTAAACCATATACATCCGTCCTTCACACTCCAGTTAAGTGGAACCTTTTTATTTGCCTCGGCCTGTTTTTTAGCAAGTTCCGCAGGTTTCATCTTTGCACGGGCAACAGGATTTTCAACAAGACCCTGCCATCCTGTGAGATCCTTCCCGTTAAACATCGGAACGAATCCCTCTTCTGCCGACATCGACTGGAGATATTTATTTATCATCTCCCTGTCATATTCGCTTTCCTGACCGGCAATCTTTATTAAAGCTTTATTCAGTATCTCCCTCACTTTTGTTCCGTACATCCCGGCTTTTTCAGATACCGAAGGCAAGGCAATATACATAGCTGATTTAGCAGCAGTTGCAGATGTTGCAGGATCATCAAGGTAATCTGCCACTACGAAGAGGGTCTGGTAAGTTTTCAGCTTACCAAGCTCTGTAAGAACCTGATTTTTACG
>CAZWUB010000181.1:0-7347 GCA_964637415.1 uncultured Rikenellaceae bacterium | reverse complement strand
TCCGGAAGAATTTCAGGATTTCATCAGTAAATATCTGAAATCGGAAGCAATTGATGCCTTTGTTGTCGGTTATCCTGTTAAAATGAACAATGAACCTAGCGAATCTGTTAAATATGTCGATCCGTTCCTGAAGAAACTGAAAAAGATCTTTCCGGATAAACCTGTTCACCTTGTTGATGAAAGGTTCACTTCGCAGATGGCTTTCAGAACAATGATCGACGGAGGTGTAACAAAGAAAGGGAGACGGGATAAAGCGATGGTTGATAAGATAAGCGCTTCAATCATTCTGCAATCCTTTCTCGATAAAAAGAAATAAAAGATGACTTACCCGATTCTGATATACGGCCACCCGGTTCTGAGAAAGGTTGCAACTGATATTGATAAAGATTATCCCAACCTTCAGCAACTGATTGATGATCTTTTTGATACAATGTATAAATCAGAAGGCGTAGGCCTGGCTGCACCACAAATAGGAAAATCAATCAGATTGTTTGTTATCGACGGTAACCCTGTTTCTGATGATATCCCGGAACTGGCTGATTTTAAGAAAGCTTTTATAAATGCACATATAACCGAACGTTCCGGTGATATTGAGATAATGTCGGAAGGATGTCTCAGCATACCGAATCTAAGAGAGGAAGTTAACCGCGAAGCTCATGTAAGAATACAATATTATGACCCCGACTGGACCTTCCACGATGAGATATACGAAGGTTATATAGCCAGAGTCATCCAGCATGAATATGATCATCTCGACGGAATACTCTTTACCGACAGGGTAAGCCCTTTAAGGAAAAGACTCATCCGCGGCAAACTTAATGCCATCAGCAAAGGAAAATTCGAAACCGACTACAGGACAGTGCTGCCGGGGCAGAAGGTAAGAAGTTTATAGAAGTGCCTGGAGTTTGGAGTTTGGAGTTTGGAGTTTGGAGTTTGGAGTTAAGTGTTGATAGAGATAGCTTTTTTGCCAACTGCCTTTTGCCAACTTTGTCCTCCGCAGCCTTGGCGAAGGAGGACTGCCAACCTTAAGATAAGAGGCAAGTGTTTAGTTCTGAGAATAAGAGAAATGGAGAGAGGGAGAAAAGGTGAGGGGGAGAAAAAACTTTAAGTACTTTAAGTACTCTAAATACTCTAAATACTTTTCCCCACTTTAGGCACTTTAGAGCACTTTAGAGCACTTTCTTGCACCTAAGGCACTTTTTTCTTATCTTAGCTTAGTCTCAAAACTGCCAACCGTGCTTCACAAAGAAGTGCCTTTCCTTCGTATCGGCCTGCCGCTTTGTGCCGGGATTATCACCGGGTTATGGGTTCATCCGGGAATAATCTTCTTTATATCAGCCGCTTCTGCAATAATCATCTTCTTTTCTGCAAGCCTGTTCTTTAATAAATACCTGACTAATATTATATATGGTATTTCACTGACGTCAGGGCTCTGGCTGTCGGGACTTCTTCTGTATACCCTCGAAAAAAGTATGATCTCTGAACTGGATCCTGAACCGGCTGTTTATGCCGGAGTACTGGATGAGGTTCCTGAGGAGAAGGAGAATACATGGAAATTGATTCTCAGGCTGAAGGGGATACAGGAAGGTAAGCGCCTTGTTCCTGCAGGCGGATCGCTTCTGATTTACCACAGGAAGGATCAGCAGGTCTCATCATTTCTTCCGGGCGATGAACTTTATATCAGATGCTCTCCGTCGAGGATTCAGAGCAGGGGAAATCCCGGTGAATTCGATTATGCCTTTTATATGGAAAACCACGGGATCCGCTACCTTACCTATACCGACAGCAGTGATGTAATATACTATTCTGATTCCTGTAAGAGGAAGCTTAAACACAGTTCATTGATAATCAGGGAAAAGATCATCGGAATGTTCAGCAGAAGGGGAATCTCTGATGAACGGCTTGGTCTGGTTGCAGCCCTCACTCTTGGACAAAAGAACCAGCTCGATCCCGAACAGAAACAATACTTCATGAAGGCGGGAGTAATGCATATCATGGCTGTATCAGGACTTCATGCAGTGATCCTGAGTCTTTTCATTTTCAGAATGCTCTTCTTCCTGAGAGGAAAAATGAATATTGTCAGAGTTCTCATAACACTATTGATTCTGTGGGCTTTTGCATTCATAACCGGGCTGACACCATCCGTCCTGAGAGCAACGCTGATGTTCTCTTTTTTGCAGGCAGGAAAAATAATGAAAAGACCTGTAAACGGAATAAACTCTGTCCTGGCTTCCGCCTTCATACTTATTCTTATCCGGCCATCGGTAATTTTCGATGCCGGATTCCTCCTCTCCTATTCTGCTGTGATCTTCATAATATCATTCTACCGTGATCTATACATAAAGATCAGCTTCACTCACAAAATCCCGGATCTTATCTGGCAATCAGCGGCAGTAACAATAATAGCTCAGGCGGGAACACTTCCTCTGACTGTTATGCTTTTTAACAGATTCCCTGTCTGGTTCATTTTTTCGAACATAATAATTGTACCTCTTTCCTCGATTGTTGTAATAACAGGATTGCTGGTGCTCATAACCTACCCCCTGCCCTTTCTGTCACACATACTGGCACTGATACTTGACTTCCTTACCAGCATGACAGAATTTCTGACTGAAAGAGCGGCATCCCTTCCGCTTTCAACAATTGAGAATATCGGATTTTCAACAGCTGAATGCATAATCCTTACAATCACCCTGTTTCTCCTGATACAATACCTTCTCGACAGGAAATCTTTACCAGTATTCTATCCCCTGGCTTTCTTCTTTTTATTCATTTCAACGGGAACAATAAAAGATCTGTCCAACAGGAAACAATCAGAACTTATTGTATATAATACAATTGGCAATACGACTATCGGAGTCAGAACCGGCAGACTGCTTACCTGCTACTCCGATACACTTATCCCGGTCCGGGAAGTGGATAGACATAAGGCGATGTTCCGGCTGAAGGAAAAAACAACAGAAATTCCCGGAAATGCCTGTCTGTCAGTTAATGGCAAAGAAAATATCCTCATGACAGATCATCTGACCACATCAATATTAAAGAAAACATCCCCGGGAATTATTGTAATGACAGGTGCAAAACCTGTTATTGAAAGAAATCTGAGGCTGGAAGGAAAACTGAGAGCGGTTGTTGTAGGACCGGAAGCCAGGCAGCATTCAGGCTTGAATTTTATTAATGCTGATACTGTGCATTTTGTAAGAAGCGCAGGGGCATTTACCTGCAAGCTGTGATGTAACTGTAAAGAAATGTGTGAAAAAACTTGAGTATTATACTATTTATCTCTTATTTTGCCCTGTCTTTTCATTCAAATTTATATGAGAATAGTAATTGCCGGAGCCGGTGAAGTGGGTTCTCACCTTGCAAAAATGCTGCTGAATGAAAATCATGAGATCATTCTGATAGATCCCGAAGATTCAAGACTGAAGCCGATAGAATCGACTCTCGATGTACTGACATATCATGGTTCAGGTACATCAATCAAGATCCTTCAGGATATTCTTCAGAAGAAGACTGACCTTTTCATAGCAGTCACCACTTCAGAGGATACTAACATTACCGCATCAATTCTTGCAAAGCGTTTTGGAGCCTTGAAGACAATCTCGAGAATAGATAATCTTGATTATCTTGAACCCTCAAATCTGGATTATTTCAAAGCGCTTGGGATTGATTCTCTCATTTATCCCGAGCTTATTGCTGCAAGAGAAGTACTTGGATTACTTCAGGAAACCGGTACAACAGAATACATGGAATTTTCAGGCGGGAAACTATCAATGTTCGTTCAGCGGCTCGATGAAAATGCTCCCATAATAAATAAGAGCCTTCAGGAAGTTGCCTTCAGTCAGAAAAACGACCAGTATCGTGCTGTCGCTATCAAAAGAAAAGACAAAACGATTATCCCCAGAGGCAGTGAATATTTCATGGCAGGCGATCTTGTTTTCGTCATCTCCACAAATGAGGGGATCCCTGAGATGATGAGAACATCAGGCAAGGAAAGCCATGAGGTGAATAGTATTATGATCCTTGGAGGAAGCAGGATCGGCAAGCATGTGGCATTATATATGCAGAAGAATTGCGAAGTAAAACTCATTGATTCTGATCCTGAAAGATGTGAAGACCTTGCCGAAGTACTTGATAACACACTGATCATCAATGGCGATTGCAGAGATGCCGATCTGCTCGAACAGGAGGGCGTCTCGAAAATGGATGCCTTCATTGCAGTAACAGGGAATTCGGAAATTAATATTCTGTCGTGCCTCCTCGCGAAAAAGATGGGTGTGAGAAAAACTATCGCCGAGGTTGAAAACATGGAATATATAAACCTTGCAGAGAATTCAGGTATTGATACAATTATCAATAAGAAGATATCTGCGGCAAGCAGGATCTTCCGCCATACCACAAATCTGAACGTAACACAGGTAAAATATATGGCAGGGACCGAAGCTGAAATACTTGAATTCAATGTTCCCCCAAATGCAAAAATAACCCGAGGCACACTCAGGAGCATGGATTTTCCCAGAGATGCAATAGTTGGCGGAGGTACACGCGACGGGGTACCGTTCATAGCCACCGGCGATACCATAATTAAAACCAATGATAAAGTGGTTGTTTTTACATTGCCGTCAGCCTATGAAAAGCTGACAAAATTCTTCACCTGATAAGGTATGGTCAATTTCAGGATCATTTTGAGAGTGATCAGTCTTGCACTGGTTATAGAAGGCTTGTTCATGCTACTTTCAGCAGCTGTGTCATTTTTCCTGACAGAACCTGCTGCAACTTCATTGTTGTTTTCAGCAATTATTACCCTGGTGGCAGGAATTCTGGTCTTCACTCCCCTCAGGAATGACGAAAAGATCTCCGGATATAAGGAAGGCTATATAATAACAGTTGGGATATGGCTGACCCTGAGTCTCTTCGGAACACTTCCATTTTTATTTACAGGATCGCTCAGGAGTTTTTGCGACGCTTTCTTTGAATCTGTTTCCGGATTCACAACCACCGGGGCAACAATAATAGATGATCTCACATCACTGCCAAAAGGACTGATACTCTGGAGGAGCCTCACACAATGGCTGGGAGGAATAGGTTTCATCCTCATATCCCTTTCAGTATTGCCTGTCCTGAGAACTGTGAATATTCAGCTTACAATAACAGATTTTACCGGTCAGTCGGGCGACAAATTAAATCCCCGGACAGGTGAGACTTTTAAAATGCTTGTAACAGTTTATTTCCTCCTGACACTTGCCGAAACTCTGATGCTTGTCATCGGGGGAGTGAAAATATTTGATGCTGTATGTATATCATTATCAACATTATCAACAGGAGGATTTTCGCCCGGGAATAATAGTCTGGCAGGCTTTGGATCACCCTATGTACTTCTTGTCATAACAATCTTCATGTTTATTGCCGGCACCAACCTGACGCTCGTTTATTTCGGTTACAAGCTCAATTATAAGAAGATATCAGGTAATGCAGAATTCAGGTTTTATTCAATCCTCACAATTATCTTTCTTGTAATTATGTTCCTCGTCCTCTGGTTAAAAGATATTTTTCCATTTGGAAAATCTCTCATCCAGGGAGCATTTCAGACTGTTTCAATAATAACTACAACAGGATTTTACAGTGCCGATTATAACCTGTGGGGAGGATTTCTGATACTGATAATTTTCATGCTTATGTTCTCAGGCGGTACTTCAGGTTCAGCAAGCGGGAGTTTAAAAATTATAAGGGTGCTTCTTGCCGCAATAAACACACGTCATGAAATGAAAAGAGTGATCCATCCTAACGCGGTGATACCTGTAAGGCTTGATGACAAGGTAATACCTCAGTCACTGATCTATAACCTGTTGGTATTTATAACATTATACTTCGTAATTATTTGTGTAAGCGCTATTGTAATATCTTTTATGGGCTATGACATTATAACCTCCTTCAGCACATCAGCGGCAATATTGGGTAATACAGGCCCGGCCCCAGGCTCATTCGGGCCTTTTTCAACATTTGCCTCAATGCCTGCAGGAGGAAAATGGTTCCTGTCTTTTCTGATGATTCTTGGCAGACTGGAGATATTATCCATTCTGGTACTATTTACAAGGAGTTTTTACAGAAGGTGAAATCTGACTCTGATAATTATAAGTTTTTTGTATGCCTGGTAATCCGATCGCTATCGGGATGAGCTGAGATTCTTACCATTCAAGCTGACCTAATCCCTGCCTGACAATAGTGATCTCATCTCCAGTGCAGTCAACGATTGTTGATGCTTCATTCTTCCCATACCCCCCGTTGATAACAATATCAGCGAAATCCCTGAATTTCTCCCAGATAAGTTCGGGATCGGTCGTGTATTCAATTATCTCATCGGGATCGTGGATTGAAGTAGTGATTATCGGCCTGCCCAGTTCATTTACAATTTCATTCACAATGCTGTTATCGGGGATGCGGATACCCACAGTTTTTTTCTTATTCTTGAACAGCCTCGGGATCTGGTTATTTGCTTTCACAATGAAAGTGAAAGGTCCGGGTAGATTACGCTTCAGCAACCTGAAAATATTGTCGTCATAGATAACTGTATATTCTGATAGCTGGCTCATATCGCGGAAGATGATTGACAGGTCGGGATTATCAGGATTCTGACCTTTAAGTCTTGCAATCCTCTCAATTGCCTTATGTGCCTTGACATCGCACCCCATGGCATATACCGTATCGGTGGGGTATATTATAATACCACCGCCTTCAAGTACATCCACCACTTTGCGGATATGGCGGGCGTTGGGGTTTTCGGGGTACAAGCGCAATAACATTGTTTGAAGTGCCTAGAGTGCCTAAAGTGAGCTAAAGTGCCTAAAGTTATTATATAATCGTAAAAATTACTGTTCTGGATTTCATTTTTTATTCTTCAATGCAATTCTCCTCTTCCCCTTTTCTTCTCTTCCCCTTTTCTCCCACTCTCCCCTTCTCCTCATCTCCAAACTCCAAACTCCAAACTCCAAACTCCAAACTCTAAACTCTAAGTACTAAAAAAAGGGTAAGCCCCTTATATCGCACCGCTACAACTGCCTGCCCTTGCTACCTTCCGATCCTGGGGGAGTTCAGCAGGAGCTGGTCGTATAAGACTTACCCGCTGCAAAAATACAACATTTCAGTCTACATTCAAAATAATTAAGACAGGATACAATTCAACTCATTCTCAATTTTACATTATATTTGTTGGTAAATGGTGATTTTCATTATAAAGTCATTAAATAACTTATTACAAACCTAATGAATGCATTAACTTAAACTTAATACATAATACAATGGACCAAACAGTAAACCCCTGGAAAGCGAACCTAACTAACGGAGTAATTT
>CAZWUB010000180.1:0-7392 GCA_964637415.1 uncultured Rikenellaceae bacterium | reverse complement strand
ATTATTATGGTTTTATCCCGTCCGGCCCCGGTAATGGAGCCATGGAAACCATATAATTCAATATATCCTGCATAATAGGTACCCGGAAGGAGTTTAATAACAGTTCCCGGTTCTGCAGCAGTAAAAGCTGCTGTAAGTTCTTCAGTATCATCGCCGTCACCGTCTTTATCAGGCGGTACGACAATAACTGGACCATGAACCGGCATTGCCTTGCTGAAGGCATCAGAAGGAAAAGTACCAGCCTCAAACCGGTCACTTTTTGAGCAGGAAATTATAAAAAGTCCCGCTGCAATGAAAAGAAAAAACAATTTCTTCATGGTGATTAATTTTGATTGTTTTTAAAAGTTATTTCAACATTAACTCTTAACAGGAAATCAATGTCTTGTCACAAAATTAATCTGCCACGATGGTAAAATCCACCACTATTGTTACATAAACTATACCTATTGTTACATTTCTGAAGAAAATAAAACCTCAGGGTTTCTCATTCTCCTCTTCACATCATCTCTCCCATAAAAAACCCACCCCCACCCCTCCACCGGAGGGGAGCCTGGAGCTCGCCACCTCTCCTTTTCCCCTTTTCCCCTAATCCGATCTTCTACCCTCTCCTTATCTCCTTTTCTCCCCCTCTCCCCTTCACCTTTTCACCTCTTCACCCTCTCACCCCCTCCTTCCTCTACGGATGCACGTATTTCCCCCTGTAATCCCTTCTGAGTAATTTAGAAGCCTCCGGATTTCCGATTATCTCTTTCTTCTCCTCATCCCATTTTATTTCGGATCCTGTATAGTATGATATCATTGCCAGCTGGACTGTTGCAGTGGATCTGAAGGCATCTTCCGGATCGCAGGAAATGAGGTTTTTATCTTTCTTTCTGACGGCATTAAGGAAATTCTCGACATGATTTTCCTGCATTGCCGGTGTGGGTATTGATATATCTTCTCTTTTCGCATCTTTCCCGGTCGGGAATATTACAACCTTTGAATCTTCAGCAAAGAGAGTTCCTTTTTCACCATAAAAGAATATACCGTTATTGAATTCCCTTATAACATCTCCATTACCCCACAGTCTGTGCTGCCAGAGGACCGGTGCTTTTCTGAAAGCCATGTTTGCAGTAAGGGTATCGGGTGTTGTCATCTGATCTTTGAGCATAAAAAGTCCGCCGGATGTATTGAATTTCACAGGCATGCTTTCGCTCATTATTTTTCTGATAATATCTATATGATGAATTCCCCAGTCTGTCAGGTGTCCGTTACCATATTCCTTCTCGAGTCTCCACGATTTGTGTCCGATACTTGGACGGTAATCGAGCTTAGGAGCCGGACCGCACCATTCTTCCCAGTCGAGTGATGCTGGGGGAGGCTGGATCTTTGTATCCTGAGGGACAGGATTATAATGGATCTGAGCCACGATCTGGTGAATTTCTCCTACTTTACCGGTTTCAATAAGCTCTTTTGCCTTCATGAAAGCCTGGCTCTGCCGGCGCTGGAAACCTATCTGGACAATGTTACCTGCTTTTTTCCAGGCGTTTACCATTGCAATTCCTTCCATTATATCGTAGGCAAGCGGTTTCTCGCAGTAAATATCCAGACCTTTTTTACAGCCGGCAATGAACTGAAGAGCATGCCAGTGAGGGATTGTACCAATGAACAATGCTTCCAGGCCCTTGAGATCAAGGAGATCCTGATAGTTTTTAAATGTTTTTGGCCGTGTTCCCTGAAGCTTCTCAATCTGACCGGCGCTGGTATTAAGATGTTCGCTGTCGACGTCGCATATACCGATAACCTCAACACCTCCGGATTTGAGTGCAGCAGTTGTGATCACCATTCCATACCATCCGGCGCCAATAAGACCGATTTTAAGTTTCCGGTTATCCTGTAACTGAGGAATATAAATTGATGAAGCAATTCCGGCAGTACCAGCTGCTGTTACTTTGATGAAGTTTCTTCTTTTCATAAAGATTTCATTTATAAATTTTACTTTCAATTATTCCACTAAATTAGGATTTATTAGTCAATTACCCACCCCCAACCCTCCATTGGAGTGGAGCGTTGGGTTCGTTACTTCTCCATTTCTTCCCACTTCCTTCCACTTTTTCTCCTGCATCTCTTCGTCTCTTCGTTTCACCATCTCCCCCTCTCTCCCTCTCCTCTTCACCCCCTCTGCGTCTTCGCGTCTCTCAGTCTCTCATTCCCTTCGTCTTGCTCTTCAAAGTAATAATTTTACTTTTGTACCGAAAGGATACTTTATGAAACCGACCCTCCTCTTTGCCGATGCCCTTAAGCTGAAACGTCCGAATGCATTTCAGGTAATGCTGAAACCGGCAGGACCGGCATGCAACCTCAATTGCAGCTATTGCTATTATCTTGAGAAAAGCAAGCTCTTTGGTGGTTCCGGTACCAGAATGTCGGATGAACTTCTTGAAGAATTTACAAAACAATTCATTGAAGCACATGATGTTCCGGTAGTAATGTTTACATGGCAGGGAGGTGAACCTACACTGATGGGGCTCGACTTTTTCAAAAAAGCTGTTTCACTTCAGAAAAAATATTCAGGAGGTAAACGCATTGAGAATGCTTTTCAGACAAACGGAACCCTGCTTAATGATGAGTGGTGTTCCTTTTTGAGGGAGAATGGTATGCTTGTAGGCATTTCAATTGACGGACCGGAATATATTCATGATCACTACCGCCGCTCAAAATCAGGAGCTCCTACATTTAAAAGGGTTATGAAGGGGATAGAGTTGCTGCATAAGCATAAGGTTGAATTTAATACTCTAAGCGTAGTTAACGATTTTAATGTTTCGATGGCAACTGAAACATACAGGTTCCTGAAACAGATAGGAAGTGGTTTTATTCAGTTCCTCCCGGTAGTTGAGAGGATATCGGAGAGCATGGACGAACAGGAGTTGAGACTAATTGCGCCTGTTCATGGCGAAGCGAAACTGGCGCCCTGGACAGTTGATGCAAAGGATTACGGGAAGTTCCTCATAACAATTTTCAACGAATGGGTCAGGAACGATGTGGCCAGGTATTATGTACAGATCTTTGATGCAACACTTGCCAATTATGTCGGTGAAAACCCGGGAATATGCGTTTTCAACGAGACCTGTGGTGATGCTCTTGCAATGGAGCATAACGGTGATACATACGCCTGTGATCATTTTGTTTATCCTGAATATTACCTCGGGAATATTTTTGAGACGCCGCTAATTGATCTGGTCAAGTCGCAGCGACAATTTGATTTCGGGATCGACAAGAGGAATAAGTTACCTCGGTATTGTCTTCAGTGTGATGTAAGATATGCCTGTCACGGAGAATGTCCGAAGCACAGGTTTCTTCAAACTCCTGACGGGCAGCCAGGATTGAATTATCTCTGTGAGGGATTTAAATTATTCTTCAAACATGTCGAGCCGTATATGGATTTCATGGCAAAGGAGCTGAAGGCGAAGCGTGCTCCTGCCAATGTGATGAACTGGATAAGGAACAAAGAAAACCAGGTTGTCAGACAGGCCAGACCGGAAAGGAATGATCCCTGCCCATGCGGAAGCGGGAAGAAATTCAAGAATTGTTGTGCAAACAAACCACCATGGACAGTTTTAAACTGACCTTCCATCCTTCCTGAACAATCCGGGATCTTAAATGATGCGTGTAGTAACCTGAGAAAGAATTTCTTTGTTTCCTGCCAAAACGATAAGCTTGTCTCCTGGCTTTATAATTGTCTGTCCGTCAGGTATAAGATATTTATTGTCCCGTTTCAACAGGGCGATCCTTGCATTCTGCGGAAATGCCAGGTCGATTATCTTCTTCCCGGCAGACCGGGATTCGGTTGATATCATTATTTCGACCATTTCGGAATTAATTGATTCCGACAACAGAATATCAGCCGGTGTAATTGATTTTACACGGGCCGGTAATGAAACATGGAACCATTTTGCCACCCTGGGAATTGATGTCCCCTGTATCAGTACAGATGTAAGTGAGATGAAGAATACAATATTGAATATCATATCGGCTTTTTCGAGTCCGGCCATCAGAGGGAATGTTGCGAAGACAATCGGTACTGCTCCTCTGAGCCCGACCCAGGAAATGAATCCTTTTATTCTCGTTTTCATCCTGAAGGGTGTGAGACACAAAAAGACACTAACCGGTCGTGCCACAAACATCAGGAAGGCGGATATCAAAAGTCCGATTCCGATAACAGGTAATATTCTGCTTGGGAATACAAGCAGGCCGAGTGTAACGAAAAGAACAATCTGCATAAGCCATGCAATTCCGTCAAATACAAGCATGATTGTCCTTTTGTGAAGAAGGTACTGGTTGCCAAGATATAAGGCTGCAAGATATACAGCGAGGAAACCGTTGCCTCCTATTGTTGTTGTTACTGAATATGTAAGCAGCATTATTGCAATTAACAATACAGGGTGAAGTCCCTCATAATCCAGTTTAATAGAATTATTTATTCTTTTACCGGCCACACCGAAAAGGTATCCGAACAATCCGCCCAGGAAAAGCTGCTTCAGGAAAAGCGGAATTACCGAAATAAACGACTGATCACTGTTCTGAATAAGGCTGATAAATATAATTGTAAGTATATAGGCCATCGGATCATTGCTCCCGCTTTCAAATTCCAGGGTTGGACGGATCGGCGCTTTCAGTGCAAGGTTTTTTGATCGCAGTATTGAAAAAACAGCCGCTGCATCTGTCGAGGAGACTATTGAACCCAGAAGAAGAGCTTCAAAGATTGTAAAATCAGTCACCCACCAGACAAACAATCCTACAAGTCCTGCAGTGAGAAGGACTCCAAGAACAGAGAGTGCAAGCGCCTGGCCAAGGACAGGTTTTGCAGAAGTCCAGTCGGTCTCGAATCCTCCGGAAAACAGGATGAAGTTGAGTGCAACAACTCCGATGAACTGAGCAATTCCTGGATTATTGAATGGGATCCCTCCTATCCCTTCACTTCCAGCAAGCATACCGACTGCAAGAAAAAGGATGAGGGTAGGTATCCCAAGACGGAATGAAGTTTTTCCTGCGAGAATGCTTATGAAGAGCAAAACCGAAGCTACAAGTATTACCTTTTCTATTGTCAGTTCAGGCATGTTTTAAAAGGTCTCTAATGTTCAGATCTTCGATAGTATCAGCACCCAGTCATTACCCGGACTTTCTTGTCCGGGAGGATTAAAATTAATTTTACCTTTATTATATGTATCTCCGGGAGTAGAAATGCCAGTACGCGGATCATACCAGGAAGATTTATATTTTCCATCAGACAGTTTTTCAATGTCAAGAGAGAAGTTCCTTCCTGTCCATGTGTATGCAAACAGATAATCCGCTCCACGGGTGATTGCAATATAGTCATATTTTTCACCCTGAGGTTCTGCAAGCATATCATTTGCGGGTAATCTTTCGAAATAGGGTTTTGAAACCATAAGGTTTCTAAGATGCCTCATCTGATTTGCCCCAGGTGCATTAATTGCAGTAGTCCAGTATTCCTTTGCCCCGTAACCGGGATTAGTATCAGTTGTTTCATAGAATTGCATTATGGCGCTGTGACCGTAAGTGAAACCGCAACATCCTGCAAAAACCGACCAGTAAGCATATCTCCGTATTTCCATATCAGTCCAGTAAGGCTGAGTAGTGTCGTGAAGTCCCTGTGGTATTCCTTCATATGACGGTTCACCATCGAGAGTCGGCTTTACCGGTATCTTCGAGTAATCATCAGAGGCATATCTCCAGTTATCTTCACCGTATGCCAGACCTGTAGTATCCTGGTCATACCTCCTGTGACCCGACTGGAACATGTTAAAGTCGAGCCACTGTTCATTATGGAACCACTCAGAAGATTGTGTTCTTCCAAACGGATGAAATGTAATAAGCTGGCCGGGACTAGTTCTTCTGATAGCCGAGCCGAGGGCATTCCAGACAGCAGTTGAATCATCTCCTCTTACATCACCTCCATTGAGCCAGATTACGTTTGGCAAGTTCTTATATCTGGAGGCAATCCATTCACCGTATCTTTCTGCCTGATCAGATGTAACATTCCCTGCCCGGACGTTAGAGCCCCATACCGGAACAAGCGCCATATAAATGCCTTTTGATGCTGCAAGATCTATAACCCAGTCGGCATGATCCCAGAAATCGTACTGTAACGGATCATCAAATGAATTGCCTTCTGTGACGAGCGGACTGTCCACCTGATAGTTCACTATAGCCGAGTCACCATAGGCATTCACGGCATTTCTGACATTATGAAGAACCATCACCTGGATCACATTAAATCCCTGAAGGCGCCTTGTCTCAAGGTAGTTCTCAGTCTCCTCACGATTGAGCTTCATAAAAAGCAGCCAACCGGTATCTCCAAGCCAGAAAAACGGATCATTATTTTCAGTGGCAAGGAACCGGTGATTCTCCGAAACCTTAAGGCTGGAGGGGAGATTGCTTTCCTTTTCCGTATTGCAGGAAACAATCAGTAAAACAATCAGTGGAATTAACAGGGATCTTGTTTTCAATTGCATAAGTTTTATCTGATAAATATAATATTATATCTGTAAAAATCTATGAAATTCACTTTACAGGTTTAAATGCCATTGTCAATAAAACATACATTTTGCTGTATAGTAATTAGACATAAATCATCAGTGTTAGTATATTATAGTATTGAATATGTGTTATATACAATTCGTGGCACGTTTTTGGTTTCTATATTAGAAAGTCAAAACAAATGATGAGAATTCCTCTGATAATTGCATTGGTATTTATTTTATTTTTCGGTGAGGCTGGTGGCCAGGAAAAGCAATGGACACTTGAGGATTGCATTACATATGCCGTAGCAAATAATCTGGATCTGAAGAGGCAGATGCTTCAGACCGAGAATGCTGAGGTGAATTTCCTTAAATCGAAAATGGATGTATTGCCTTCACTTAATTTCGGATCCAACGCAAATCTCGGATTCGGTCGATCAATTGATCCGGTTACAAACCTTATTACCTTCAAACAGAATATAAGCAATTCTTATTCTTTAAATTCAAATTTTCAGCTATTTACAGGGTTTAATGCACTAAATACTATAGCTGCAAATAAATTTATGCTAAAGGCCGGAATTGAAGCGGAGAAGGTTGCCAGGAACACTCTTGTTGTGGAGATACTCGGACAATATTACCAGGTTTTGTTTGCAAAGGGTCTTGAGGATGTCGCCCGGCAGCAGCTTGAGCTATCTGAAAAACAACACTTCAGGATAGTGAAGATGGTTGAGGCGGGAAAAGAAGCAATGTCGCGACAAATGGAAATTGAGAGCCAGGTATCGGCCGACAGACTTGATTATACGATTGCTAAAAATACTGCAAACCAGGCCATTACGACTTTGAGACAGATGCTTCAGCTTGATCCGGGAACTGC
>CAZWUB010000179.1:5522-7416 GCA_964637415.1 uncultured Rikenellaceae bacterium | reverse complement strand
CACTTAACAGTTGGCTTGTTCCTCCAATAGTATAGCTGGTTCCTCCGGCCGGATCGGCCTCGGTCTTGAGATAATATGTTCCCGAAGCCCAGTTTATTGTGGCGAAAGTTCCCGATACAACGGTTCCCCCGCCAATCTGAACTGTAGCCAGACCATTTGCATTAGTGGTCGTTGTATGGGTTTCAACATAAACAGCAGTTCCGGATGCAGATCCCTGAAGGATGCTGATCCTCATACCGACAGCATGACTGACGACAAGGCCTCCCGAGGAGTTGCGGATGACAGCCTGGTAACTCAGTTGCTGAGGTGCCTGGGCAAACAGAGTGAGGTTAATTGCTAAAAGTGCAATCAGGGTTAGGAGTTTTTTCATAATAATTAATTTAGATAGAATGATAATTTTGTTATTTACCGATAATTTTTCAGGCTTTGCCAGCCGAAGCTTTCTTTGACCTCCGTAGCTTTAGCGAAGGAGGTAGCGAAGGCTGGTTTCAGGGTTTCAGGTTTCAGGTTTCAGGTTCAAAGTTCCATTCCGGAACCGGTATTCGGTAATCAGTATTCGGTAATCAGTAATTCACCGAATACCGAATACCGATTACTGAATACCGGAACCAGGAACCCGGAACTGCTAATCTTGAATTGAAATTCCCGGATCAGTTCTTAACAATCTTAAAGATTTTGATATCCTGTTTGTTATTGACTATCCGCAGGAAGTACATTGTTGAAGAATAATCCTGAAGAGAAATCTCAGTTTCTTCACTGTCAATCTTTTTATCCTGAAGCAACAATCCGTTCATATCAAAAAGTCTGTACCTCAGGTTTTTGTCATCAATATCCCTGATTGTAAGCTTTAATACCCCACCTGTCGGATTGGGATAAACACTCATTTCAAGCGTTATACCTTCGGTTTTTTCAATTGCAGTAACTGTAGAGATCTCCCAGGGCTGCTGAACTCCCTGGGCTACACTTCCTGAGGTGCCGGTAAATGTACTGAAGGCTACCTGGCCAACTGTATAGGTTACAGTGCCACCGGTACCTGTAGCTGTTCCACCCGTTGCGGAAATGGCAGATTGTCCGGAAACATTTACAATGTAAGGACAAAATGCCATCAAGACTAAGATAGATCTGATGATGTGAGCCATAGAATAATAATTAAAGAATAATAATTCAGAAACAGGTTTAGACTAAAAAGTTAAGAAAGTCGGAGGACATAAACTAATTTATTTGATCAATCAATGAAAAAAGTTTATAATCAGCTGGTAATTAATGACTATTATACAGCAAAACATTATCAGATCAACTTCATTATCAGTATACTAAATCTTTTCAGGAATCAGTCTTTCATCCATTTGTCTTTCAACCACTCAATTGATTCTGAAATTTCAAGGGACTCCGCAAACTCGATCATTTCAGGGATCTTTCTGATTCCATCCATAGGAATTGTCAGACCGGGAGGAAAAACGGGACCAAGACGATGGTACCTTTTGCCCAGAAACTGTATACACTGGTAGTCGGCAATCCCTGCGGTCCCGTCAAACATAAGATCTATAAGTGGTTTTACCCACTTTAAATAACCCCAGTCCAGAGATTTCCCCTTTATATACTGAAGGCTGGTCCCTGTGCCGACAGAGAACAGAAATACACTTCTGAGTTGAGGATTAGGTTTATAGCGTTTGTCCTGGGTCTGGGCCAGGGCACAGATTGATGGATTACTTGCATAAACACCGCCATCGACATAACCGTCGACCGAAGGAAAAAATGTAGGAGCAGCGCTTGTATATAGCCCGACATCGACTGCTGAATAGTCCGCATCACTGCCCTCTCCGGGGAAATTATGAAATAGTTTCGGTTTCCACCTTCTCTTTGCAGGATCAGGATCCTCATTATCGAGGTCAAA
>CAZWUB010000179.1:0-5422 GCA_964637415.1 uncultured Rikenellaceae bacterium | reverse complement strand
TTTGTCATTCCCGAGGGAACCATCCATTCTATTTCGTCCTTCTCCTTATACCCTATAAGGGCAGTGGCGACAGGTGAAAAAATAGATATCTTGTTTTCCCTGAAATTAGCCTGATCGGGATATACTATCTGAAACTGAAGCTCTTTCTTAGTGTTGAGGAAACTCACTTTAACAATTGAATTCATTGTGACAATATCATGAGGAACATCCTGGGGATCGACTATTTTTGCAGCATTGAGTTCATTGATAAGCTTTTCGGCTTCATCAACATTTATTGTCTTCTGACTTTTCGCATCGTCAATGCTTTTCATTATCCTGGTATAGTCCAGGCTGTTCATAATTATTCTGCTCATAATCAATTCAATTATTATCTATTCATTGTAATCCCCGGTACCCTGGTGACGCCTTTTTGAATCCTGTAAAGATACTGAACTATTGCCTTTTAAACAAATTGAATTCATAAGTACAAATTAAGACCTTCGTGCTCTTAGTGCGAACTTCGTGTCCTTTGTGGTTAGATAAAATTTCCTCTTAACCACAAAGAGCACAAAGGTTTACACAAAGAGCACAAAGGTAAAAAAATCAATTTCAGATTTTTATTTGAAGAGTTCCTCCGAGGCCTACTTTATCATCCATTATGATTACAACGGAAAGGATCTCAGGTATCTTCAGAGCTTTCTCCGTAACTGCCAGTACCATATCTTTGCACTTAACCTCATTGCAGAAGGCGGTTGCATAAGCATCTGCAAGAGCACCGGAGCGGCATGCTATCATGCATGCATCTGCCTTGCCGAAGCTTAATGAATGCCCCAGTGTTCCGGAAGAGGTACAGACTGCAAGCGGTGTCTCCTCAGGTTGGATCACAAGACTTATTTTTTCCGACAGGGGGGAACTTCCTGCAAAAACTGAAATTGTTGCCTGTGAAGCGAGCTTTAAAAATATATCGCCTCCGTTCTCAATTATCACTTCCTTTAACCCGAATTCCCTGATCAGGTCATTACAGATATATTCTGCAAAAGCACCTGCCACGGCACTCATCGGACCTGTACCTGCAGCCTCAGCCGTTTTACCCATTTCATAAATAACAGGATGAACACCATCAGGAATTCTGACCGGCTTCAGGGATTCCCTGAACTCAGGATACTTTACAATAAAATCCTCAAGGATCTGTCTGTAAAAGCGGATACGCTCCTGAGTAAAATTTTCGACAAACTTTCCATTTACACCGGCATCTGTTGCAATCCAAAGGTCAGTTTCCCTGTAAACCGATCTGAAGCTCTTCCATCGGTCATTACCCATTGATTCGCGGTAAAAACGCGGCTGGTATGCTGAGCTTTTAGCCAAGGTCGATCGAGAAAAGTTTGAGCGGACAGGCCTTAAGGCAGAGCTCACAGACCACACACTTCTCAGGCTCGAAAAGCAGCTCGGCACTGTCGCGTTTCATTGTAAGCGCTCCGGCAAAACAGACTGCCGAACAGGCTCCACAGTGAATACAAAGATCCTGACGGCAAAGTATCTTCTTGTCAATAGGCTGACAATCCACCTTCTGCTGCCGGATATACTCCATCCCCTCTTTCATAACTTTCGCCGGTGCGGTCATTTCAATAACAAGGTGACCAATCTCACCGGGAGATACATCGGCCTTGATAATGTTTACCATTATGTCATACTTCTTAATGAGGTTGTATGTTATAGGTTGTCCTGTGGCATCAGGATGGAAAGTCAGAACAAATCTTTTACTTGTCATGGTTTCAGATTAAAATTGTTAAACATCAGATCCTTATCTCAAGGCTGTTCAGTCCCTTCGTCTTCTCAAAAAGGCTTACCGGTTCAGTGAGATAAAAACGTCCTTCAGATATTTCCTTTTTCAGGATATCCGCAATTTCACGCGCTACTTTAACACTGGATAAAGGAGCTGTGCGTATCTTCTTCCCTTTGAATGAGAGCTTTCCCGAGAAGAGTGTTTCATAATCAACCCGACCCAGCAATTCAAAATTCCCCGATCCGTAATCTATAATGTTTGTTTCAATTTGTCTGTTACAAACAGATACGTTCTTTGCAAGGTCTTCATCCAGGACAGGTATCGGTATCCCGACACCCACAAACATTGTAACGCCGTATTTTTCGAAATATGCGGCTTTGATGAACCTGGAGCTCATCAGCTTTGCATCGCCTATAAGTGCAAGTGTAGCGGAATTACCCACAGGAACACCATGTTCATTTAAAGGCTTGCCTGTATTGAACTGAGTTCCATGCCAGGCCACATATCCCACAGCACCTCCGAAAAAGATCCTGGTACCTATGCCTATTGTACGCAATCCGGGATCATTGAGAAGAGGACTGAGCTCTCCCGATGTTGAGAAATTTGCATTCCCGAAAGCCGGAAGAAGTGTACCCATATAAGTATACTTGATCCTGCCTGTACTGTTCACCGCAACATTATAATTCTGGTAAGCGTTCCGCGGATTGAACATTATGAACTCGTTAATTGTGTTCTTATTGATAAGCGTCTTCACTTCAGTTCTGGGATAACAGTCTGTTCCTTTGGCTGTTGCCTGAAGGAGCACATCTTTTCCCGAGATAAGCTCCTCAATAACATGAGCGCCTCCGTACTGATCCTGTGGCATAGCGGTTTCAGTTGCTCCGATATAAGCATCAACGGCAGCAATGCCTCCATAAGCCGGGACATTGTTCAATGATATCCTCTCCATGCGCATAGGCGGGGTGGTATGACCAAAGTTGACAAATGCGCCTGAAGAACACATAGGTCCGAAGGTAGCGGTTGTCACCACATCCACTTTTTTAAATACTTCGGCAGGCGTCATCTCCTTACCCATAGCCGCAACCTGTTCTGCTGTCAGAACAACTGCTTTCCCGCTGCGGATCTTCTCATTGATCTCATCGATGCTTCGTTTCTTTCCCATAATTGAAATATTTATAAATCAAACTGTTATTCGTGCCCGGAATCCACTGTAATTACTACCCCTTCGTGCTCTTCGTGATTTCCTTAGTGCTCTTCGTGGTTAAAAAAACATTGTTACTTAACCACAAAGAGCACAAAGGGCGCACAAAGGTACACAAAGGAATTTTCTGCAACCAGCACCATGCAGCAAATATTAATCATAGTCATAATTCCATTTCTGCATATAATAGTCAGCTTCCCTGAATTCATCACCGGTCTTTTTCAGCAAAAGATTTAGCTCTTCATCAAGCTCTTCCTGTATTTCAGAGTAGCCGGGGTTATTTATAAGGTTATTTAACTGGTACGGGTCCTGCTTATTGTCAAAGAGCAGCCAGGGGCCGCGGAGGTCCCTGGCATAAGTATATCTTTCAGTTCTCACTCCCCTGTATTCACGGCCTCCGTTCGCAAAGCTCCACTGGTGAAAAGGAACGGGACACATTATCAGTCCTGCTTTAATATCAATATTCGCGTTACCGAGTAAATATGAAGAGAAATCTGTACCTTCCACAGAATCAGGGATTGGCAAACTGCTCAGTCCAAGAAGGGTTGGCATAATATCGATAGTTCCGAAAGGAATTGCCACCTCCCGGCTCTTCTTTATTTTTTGAGGAAATCTGAGCAGAAAAGGAACTCTTATTGATTCATCCCATGGTTTTTGCTTATTCGACTGACCGTGAGACTGAAGCATATCTCCATGGTCAGATGTAAAAACAAATATTGTATTATCCTCTATCCCGGCTTCTTTTATTGCCCCCAGAAGCTTCCCGAGACATTCATCCAGTGCAGCGATATGTGCATAATAACCTGCGATCTGTTTTGCAGCTTTCTCAGCAAGGCTGTCGGGCACATTCGGACGCAGTTCAATATCTTTCCATCCGGAATATATATTCCTGAATCTCTCCGGAGCCGTCTGGTAGGGATCATGGGGCGGGCCCCACGACAGGAACAGCATGAAAGGCTGATCTTTCTTTCTGTTGATATATGCAATTGCCGAATCGGTCTGAGCTTCGGCATCATATCCCTGCCATTTTTGCTTCACATCATTTTCATCATAATAAATTGAATTATTATAATCGTGTGAGCACTCGAGTACTTTCCAGTATTCAAATCCCTGGCGTCTCTCCGCCGGGACAGGCATCAACCTGTGTTTATCCCTCTCTTCACCCCGGGGGTGCCCGTTAAGGTGCCATTTTCCTATATAAGCTGTATTATATCCATGATCCCTGAACACTTCGGCAATCGTAACAGCCTCATCAGCAAGAGGCTTGTCATTAAAAAAGATCCCGTGTGTCAGAGGGTACTGACCTGTCAGTAATGAACCCCTGTAGGGACTGCTTACAGGACAGGTGGCGATTGCCGTTGTAAAATTAACTGATCCCTTTGCCAGTCTGTCGGCATTTGGCGTTATGACCTGTGAATTACCTGAATATCCTGTTGCTTCTGACCTCCACTGATCGGCAAAAACAAAAACAAGGTTGGGTTTTCTGTCCGAACTGTCCCTTCCTAAGGTTCCTGATGAACATGAAAGGACAAAACCGCTTATGACGCCAAGCGCAAGTAATGATTCGGATTTAGATGAAAAATCTTTCATTTTGGAAGTCTGATATTACAAATCATGAAACAATGCAATTTAACAAAATAATAAGCAGGTTCAATAAATGCCGTTACTTTACGTTTTGAATATGATAGTGCTCCGAACCCGAATTTCTGTCAGATATGTCAGTTAAAGCTGCTTTTAAAAGAATCAGGAAAGATTCCGGAATTATTACTTCCAGCATATCAGCAGGAATATTGTCATTAAGACTGGCGTTTGTGCTGTCAGGATTGTTATTATTTCTTATCCCTGCCGTTTCACAGATCCGTTCCAGACCCAAGTACAGATTTGAAGCAGATTTTGGTTACGGATTTCCCGAAGCTTTAGGTATTAAGTTCAAATACGGGAATAAGATCCAGGCAGGACTGGTGCAGTCACTCGATTCACGCGGCCTGGGAGCCACAGGAATTGAAATTTATTACCACATGGGTGAAAAGCCAAGACTTATGGATCAGGCGCCCTGGTATGTTGCGGGAGGCATTGCAGGCTACCTTATCGATGTGGACTATACAAAAGAATATAACGTTATAATATATCTCCGGGCGGGAAGATCATTCAACATCTCAAGAACTGCCGGAATCAATCTGGATGTCGGTCCCGGCTTCCCTTTGGGACGAAATAACAGCTCCAACAACCCCATCGCCCCAATCCTTTTTACCGGAAGCCTCACAATCTTCATCAGGTTTTAACCCGGGTCGCCAACCTCCGGCTACCGTCATTGCGAGCCCGACGCAGTACGCCTTCGGTAAACCTACGGTGTATAAAAGAGGGCGAAGCAATCCGTTACGTGTATTACACCCGCCCCTCCAAAGCTACCGTCATTGCGAGCCCGACGCAGTACGCCTTCGGTAAACCTACGGTGTATA
>CAZWUB010000178.1:4001-7426 GCA_964637415.1 uncultured Rikenellaceae bacterium | reverse complement strand
TATCCCTTAAATAAAGCTGAACCACTTCTGAACCATATTTTTTACCGGTATTAGTTACATCCAGGCTCACGAGAAATTCACCTGCCGGTCCGTTTTCTTCAGGTTTAATAATAAGGTTACTGTATTCAAAACTTGTATAACTCAGTCCAAAGCCGAATTCCCATAGAGGTGTTGCAGGCATATCTGCATAGGCCTCTCCCCAGCCATCCTTTATCCAGTGTTCCTTCGAAGGTTTATGATTATAATATACAGGCAACTGCCCGGAGTGTCGCGGAAAGGTTATTGTCAGTCGTCCTTCAGGATTAAAGTCGCCAAAGATAACATCGGCAACTGCTTTACCTCCCTGTTCGCCGCAATTCCAGGCTTCTACTATAGCAGGTAGTGTCTCTGCTGCCCACCTTATTGACAGAGGTCGTCCGTTAATAAGAACAAGGATCACAGGTGTACCTGTACTGTAAACAGCTTTGATAAGGTCTTCCTGCAGACCGGTCAGGTCGAGACTTGCCACATCATAACCTTCACCATCAGTATTGGGATCGGTCTGCGATTCCCCGACAACAACTATTGCTACATCTGAACTTTTTGCGGCCCGTTGTGCTTTCGCGATCTCATTCAGATCATTACCAATAATATTGCATCCTTTTACATAGGTTATTCTGGTCTTCCCCGACACTTTCCCTTTTATACCATCCAGGACAGTGGATATATCCTGAAGTACTACCCTGGCGGTATAATCTCCCAGCTGGTTCAGACCATCGTCTGCATTCGGACCTATTACGGCAATTGACCTTATATCTTTTCTTAAAGGAAGAGTATTATTTTCATTCTTAAGCAGAACAATACCTTCTCTGGCAACCTGAAGCGCAAGTTCCTGGTTCTCTTTTGTATTGGAGACACTCACTGCATGATCGGGATCAACATACGGATCCTCGAACAATCCAAGGCGGAATTTCTGCCTGAGTATTCTCCGAACTGCCCTGTCGATCATATCCATGCTTACTTTTCCTTCCTTAACATTTTCAATCATGGGTATCATATAACCGTCCTCATAAGAGATACCAACATCAAGACCTGATTTCAGCACCAGTGCTCCTGCTTCTTTCTGGTTTGCGACAATACCTTCATAGACAGGTGTTCCGATCCCACCACCTTCACCCAGAACCAGTCCTTCGAAACTTAGTTCTTCCCGGAGTATCCCTGTGAGAATTTCTTCCGAGACGTGAGCAGGGATGCCGTCTATAGCCGGATATGTTGCCATTACACCAAGGGCTCCGCATTTTTTAATACCGGCCACCCAGGGCGGTAAAAATACCTCGCGAAGCATTCTTTCGGATATTTCCATTGCGCCCCGTTCAAGTCCGCTTACCGGCTGACTCTGACCGGGATAATGACAAAGGCCTGCAACAACCTTATCGGGAGCGGAAATATCATCTCCCTGAGTACCTCTGACAATCGATTCTGCTATTCTTGAACAAAGCCATGGATCTTCGCTGTATCCCTCTTCGTTCCTGCCCAGCCGTGGATCCCTGTTCGGCTCAATCACCAGGGTAAATAACTGATGGATACCTATTGCTCTGGCTTCACATGCCGCTGTTGAATAAATATCTTCAATCAGATCCGGATTCCATGTACTCCCTATCGCCAGGCCTTCGGGAAATATTGTACCACCGGAACACATCAGACCGTGAGTTCCTTCCTCCGTCATCAGAAGGGGTATTTGTAATCTTGTCTTTTCGATGGCAATTTTCTGCAGTTCATTCATGAATTCAGCCTGCTGGCGGGCTCCTTCAAAAAGTACATTATTCGGAAGAGTAAAAAATCCTCCGCCCGGACCAAGACCCTGAACCTGGGTGCCTTCAGTAAACCTACGGCATCCTTCCATCTTACTTTTTACATCCTTTCCCAGTCCGCTAACATATACGCATGGCATATTCATCTGCCCGATCTTTTCCTCAAGGGTCATCCGGGAAAGAAGATCTTCGACTCTCTGGTCTATCCTTACTGACAGATCCTTATATGGTGGCATTTCATTATTATCACCTGGCTTTAGTGATTTATCCCCACCTGAAAACTGAAGATCTGAATCCCGCACAGTATTTGCCTGATAAGGTTGTGATATGCAATTATTTACAATTGCAAGAAATATCAAGACTGACAGAATGCCTTTAAATTGGATTTTCATCTTTTTATTTTTTTATCTACCATGTTCTGTGACTGTCGCGAAAAGCGTTATTAACTTGATTAAATTATCTTCATGCCTGCAGAAATCTTCTTCACCTGACTGCCTTTACTTCCTGTTCCCATTCATTAAGCAATTCTTTCATCACGGTAACGATATCCGGCGATGACCCGAATAGATTAGTTGTCTCACTCATGTCCTTATTCAGATCGAAAAGATACTCCTCAATTTTCCCTGCATTATCCATCCGGATATACTTCATGTCACCTTTTCTGACTGCCTTCCTTGTATTCTCACCCCTGCGTGCCCGCCAGAAAAGTGTTCTTTCCTCCACAGATTGATTTTTTTCAATATAATTAAGTATATCAATACCATCAAATTTTCTGTTATCCGGGATCTCTGCCCCGGCAATCCTGACAATTGAGGCTGAAATATCCATTGTCATACATGGCTGGTCTGAAGCAATTCCCGGAGTAATTTTCCCGGGATATTTAACCAGGCATGGGACACGGATCCCGCCTTCAAAAAGGTTGCCCTTGAATCCTCTGAGCGGTCCGTTATCACCCGATGTAGTACCACCATTATCACTCATGAATATTATCAGAGTATTTTCTGATATTCCTTTCGCTTCCAGTTTATCCAATATTTCCCCGATATTCTCATCCATACTTCTGATCATTGCCTGGTAAATTTGCTTTGGCCCCTTGCTTTGATTCCAGAGATATGAAGTATCCGGCAATGGTTCGGGTAAATAATCATCCGGACCCTGGTAAGGGGCATGAGGAGCTGTAAAGGGGACATAAAGGAAAAAAGGCACTTTCCCGTCCTGTTTATCAATGAATTTTATGGCTTCATCACCAACCAGGTCGGTAAAATATCCCGGCATCTTTACAGGCTTTCCATTTGTGAGAAGTACTTCTAAATAATCCGGTCCTGTATTTTCCCTGTGATGAAAATAATCCATTCCTCCTCCCAGCGCATAAAATGCATAATCGAATCCATGCAGGTTGGGGCTGAATTTATTCTCATATCCAAGGTGCCATTTCCCGCATATCGCAGTGTTGTACCCTGCGTTTTTCAGTAACTGTGCGATGGAGGTTTCACTCACCGGTAATCCGAGGTCATTTGTTTCCCTTAATCTTATAGCATCATCATATCGGCCCACATTTCCTGTTCCGATAGCACATTCAAGACCTCCGACCCTGTGCTGGTATCTTCCGGTCAGTAATGCTGCTCTTGTGGGAGA
>CAZWUB010000178.1:0-3901 GCA_964637415.1 uncultured Rikenellaceae bacterium | reverse complement strand
ATTCCTGTTGCTTCAAGAATTGTGGGAAAGATCTCCAGTGAACTTACAAAATTATCCAGCACCTGTCCTTCTTTTATCCTGCCGGGCCATTTTATGATACATGGAACACGCAGTCCGCCTTCCCACATTGTAGCCTTCCCCCCGGATAGCGGATAATTAACTGAACCTGTTCCTCCACCATTATCAGAGAAAAAAATAACTATTGTATTTTCATCAAGTCCCAGACTGTCAACCAGACCAAGAACATTTCCGATTGCATCATCCATACATGTGACAGCTGCCATATAACCTCTTCTTCTCCTTTCCTTTTGTGTTGTTGCTTCAGGATACATATCAAGGTATTCCGGAGGGGCCTGAACAGTTCCCCTTATTTCAGGGTCAAGGCTTGAAGCGCTGTGTGGTGCATTGAAAGCCAGATATAAGAAAAAGGGAGATTTCCGGTTTTCTTTAATAAACCTCAGGGCTTCCCTTTCAAACAGATATGTTGAGTAAATTCCCTTGTCTTCCACAGTTGGTTCATTGTTCCTGTACATTGAAGGAACATAATATCTTTCGTGGGTGTAATAATCTATACCTGTATTCGCGAAACCATAGAACTGATCAAATCCACGCTGCAAGGGCAGGTATCTCTTAAGCTGACCCATATCCCACTTCCCAAAAATTCCGTTCACATATCCCGCTTTCTTTAAGAGTTCCGGAAATAAGATCTCGCGGACATCGGTACCAAGTATTCTTTCGGGAGAAGTACTATACTCATAGGGGGTATAATGATATCCGTCATCAACCCTGTCATTACGAAACAGTTCATATGTGCCGTTTCTCTGTGGATATCTTCCGGTGAGCAAACTGCATCGTGATGGAGTACTGGCTGAACATGTTACATAGAAGTTCGTGAATCTTACTCCATCACGGGCAAGCTGGTCAAGATTGGGCGTCAGGATATCCTTTGATCCGCATATTCCCAGGTCGTTATATCCCTGATCATCAGAGACGATCAAAATTATGTTCGGAAGGTTATTCTTCAATGATTTGTCCGGTCCATGGCAGGCTGATGCACATATCAGAAGAGCCCCGGCAGAAAGCCAATGATTTGAAAAATTATATAAGTACCGGTTCATTTAAAGGGATCTGTATAACTATTGGCCAGGGAAAATATTAAACCGCTCTACTTCCGGAATCTCATGTTCTCTGGTCATGATATCCTCAATTTGTTTTACAATTTCCGGATATTCACCCGCTTTATCATTTTTCTCGGCAATATCATTTTCAAGATTGAAGAGTCTGATTCTCATATTCCCGTCACGGGTGGAATCCCTTATACCTTTCCAGTTATCCATCCTTACAGCCTGCTGACCCCTTCTCTCCGGGTATTCCCAGTAAAGAAATTCATGTTTCTTCTGCTTCCCTTTTGATGTAATTGAGGGCAGAACACTTATTCCATCCAGACCATCGGGAAGATCCGACCCTGTGATGTCACAAAATGTCGGGAACATATCCCATGCAGCACAGAGATGGTCAGTGACTCCCGCCTGCTTAACTACTGCCGGCCACGATACTATCATGGGAACATGAAGACCTCCTTCGTAAACAGATCCTTTAAGCTTATCAGAATCCTGATTAAAAGGTTCAGCATTCTTGAAAAACTGGCTTACTGCCCCGCCAGTGGTAACCGGACCATTATCGCTGGTAAAAAATATGATTGTGTTTTCATAAATACCCAGTTCTTTAAGCTCCTCCAAAATACGACCTACCTGAAAATCGAGATATCCGACCATGGCTGCATAGGTAGCCATCGGATACCTGCACGGGAAATATCCTCTGTTGCCCAGGTATGGTTCTTCATCTCCTATTTTTGCCCGATATTTGTCGACCCACTCTTTCGGTGCCTGAAGTGGTACATGCGGTATAGTTGTAGTAAAATGAAGAAAGAAAGGTTTATCTTTTGAAGATTGTATAAATGAAAGTGCTTCATCGAGCATCAGTGCCGGAGCATAATCTGTCAGATTATACCTTGTATAGCTCTCCTCCTTATAAGGATCCTTATCTCCGTCAAGCTCGGTTGTCCTTGGAATAACAAACTGATTATTAAGTTTTACTATCTCCTCATTTCTCCAAAGGTGACCCGGATAGTAGGTATGGGCCTGACGCTGACAATTATATCCGAAGAAAAAATCAAATCCCTGTTTATTGGGAACTCCGTCAGTGAAAGGTGCTCCCAGTCCCCATTTCCCTATACATCCTGTAGTGTATCCGGCCGACTTAAGCATTTTACTGAATGTTACGGATTCAGCAGGTATCGGGTATTGGCCTTCCAGCCGGGGATCTGCTTCCATACTTTCAAAGTTCCATACATCTCCCCTTTCCGGCCATTCATGATTTCCTCTGATGAACGAGTGTCCGGTATGCTTTCCGGTAAGAAGAACACATCTTGAAGGAGCGCTTACAGGTGAGCCGCTGTAATAATTAGTAAATCGTATGCCATTTGCGGCAAGAGCATCAACGTTGGGTGTTTCTATGATCTTCTGACCATAACATCCCAGATCATTATAGCCAAGATCATCGGCAATAATGAAAATGATGTTAGGTTTCTTTACATCGGCAGTTCCGCCGTTGGCACATCCTGCAAATGTGACAGTTACAGTCCCCGCTATTCCGGTAATAAGGCCAATTTTCATGTTTTCTGATTTGTTTGTAAGATTAGGTTTGATAATATGTACTAAAATACACAAATTTATTTACCGGAATAAATAGATTTCCATTTTGATCTTCCCCCTGTTTCAGCAAGAAATCTCATTGCCTCGAGATGTACAACCAGTTCTGCATTAAGGATCATTTCAGGTGTCTGCATCACCGGTTTGCCAGAACGATCAGTTCCCGAGAAACCATGAGAGGGCGCTTCCACGACAACACTCAGAGCTCCACAATGGAGATTCAGAGCACAATCCAGATTATATACACCGCGTGGTGATTTTGCCGGGTCAGCTTCAATTGCCGGATCATCTGTACTCTGCAGTCCCTGAAGGGTCAGCCCTGTGTGAACCGAAGTATAAAGAGAATCATAGACAGGATCCAGAACCGGCTCGCACATTGGTCTGTGCATCCTCATAAAATAATTATTACCGGGAGCGCCTGTATGCATATTGATTATAATATCGGGTTTTTCCCTGGCGGCAAGGTCGAAGAGAGCCTGGTTCTCGGGCTGGAGATCGCCAAAGAAATCATCATGCATAAGGTTTACACCTGCATCATTTGGATAACCTCCGGGGAAACCCACCTTTGAGAAATCCATAGGGATAAATTCCTTGACATCGGGCCAGCCGATCAGAGTACCATCAGGTTTTCCACCGGTGTTAAGATATTCATGCACCAGATATGAATCCTTTGATGCTCCTTTATGCGTCTGCATTATTACAGGCACCCGTTCTCTGCCATCAGGATTAAGTAGAGGTATCAGGATTATCCTGTCAACCTTCTCTCTGACGGAAGTTATTTCAGGCCATTCCTTACCATTCAGATCTTTTCCGGTCTCCATCACTGAAATAAGGTTTACGACTCCCGTTATCCCTTCTGTTTCATAGCCATGCACTCCGCCCAGTCCCACATAGACGGTCTTCTCATTATCCGGACCGCGGTATGGTGCAATGTTATTAATGCCGCATGCTCCGGAGAATGTTGTCGTCCCGTTTCCTTTCCTTGGCTCACCGTACATAACTGCCATAACCGGACGACCGCCTGCAGAAGTTCCTATTCTTTCAACTTTCCCTTTGGATACTTTTGTTTTAAGGAAAAGATTTATTTCAGAGTTTGTCGCAACCCAGAATGACGGAATAGTGTCCGGCTGATCCAGGTACCCGTCAGGGAACAAATATTCCCCGGTTTTCATTCCTTCTGACCCTGATGG